>CAZJJF010000359.1:0-4285 GCA_964546245.1 uncultured Anaerolineales bacterium | reverse complement strand
CGGCATCGCGGCGCGCTTCGGCACGACGTATCAGGCGCTGGCATCCCTGAACAACATCCCGCCACCCTACATCATCTACCCCGGCCAGGTGCTGCGCGTCCCGCCTTGCAATAACCCGCCGCCTATGACAGGCATCACCATCTCCAGTCCGGCCCCTGGCGCGACGGTGCGCAGTCCCGTCCTCGTTAGCGGCTTCGGGGCGGCAAGCTTTGAGAACACGCTAACCATTCGGGTGCTGGACGCCAGCGGCCGTATCGTCGGCTCAGGATCGGCAACGGTTCAGGCCAACCTCGGCCAGCCAGGCCCTTACTCGGCCAGCATCCCCTTCAGCATCCCGGCCGGCGTCCAGAACGGTCTGGTGCAGGTCCTGGACCTGAGCGCGGCGGATGGCTCTGTGCGCAACCAGGCCAGCGTCAACGTTCGGCTGCAACGCTGATGCCTTGACGCCAGACCCCGCTGTCGTTATACTTAGCCCCGGCTGCGCACCCCATCAGGAGGTGCGCCGCCTTTTGTGACAGTAGCGGCGGGCGCGAGAGGTTCATTGAGACGCCGATACGAGGAGACGGCATGCCTGTGATGGCCGTATGTCCCAATCCAGAGTGTGGCGCGGATCTGGTGATCCCGCGCCGGCTGGGCGCGCACATCACGTGCGACGAGTGTGATGTGGAGTGGATTGTCGAGGATTTCGATCCTGTCGAGCTGATCAGCGCCGATGAGGACGAGGATTGGCGCGACGACATGGACGACGAGGACGACGAGGACCTGGACGAGGCGCGGCCGACGGCTGCGCCAGGCCGGGCCGCCGCACCGGTCGCCGACGCTGCGCTGCCCCAATGGGAGTGCAGCGAGTGCGGGATGCTACACCTGGGCCATCGCCCACCCCTCAAGTGTCCGGGGTGCGGGGCCACTGGTGATCACTTCGGCCTGCTGGCGGATGGCATCGAGGAACCGCTAGAAGGCCTGCTCGAAGAAGACGACGACTGACCCAGGGCCAACGCCGGCACAGGCCCACAACCCCAGGGACGACGGGTAGGAGCAGAGTGAGCGCACCTATCCGTCGTCTAGCGTGTAGGCTCGGCGTGCGGCTCAGCCCCCGGCGGCGCAGGGGGCGGCGGCGCCGCGGCAGCCAGATCGGCAAAGAGCCGGTCGAAGGCGGTGGTCCAGTCAACGATGCGCATCAGGCGGGCCTCCACGTCGGGCTGGAGGGTCGCGCGGCCATTCTCGATGCGCGACAGGGTCGCCAGACCCAACCCGGCCGCCCGCGCCGCCTCCCCCAGCGTCAACCCGCGCGCGACGCGCGCCACCCGCAATTGCGGGCCGGTAGGCATAATAGCTCCTTTACTATAGAACAAGCGTTCTGGTAGTAGTATAGCATGAATACCGGGTCGCATCAAGACCTTCGGCGCGGAATTGGTCTAGCTCTGGTAAATCTGGATGAGATTGCCGCAGGTATCGTCGAAGATGGCGACGGTGGTCGGCCCCATTGGCGTCGGCGGCATTGTGAAGCGTACCCCCCTGGCTGTCAGCCGCGCGTACTCGGCGTTCACGTCGTCCACGGCGAAAGCCGCCAGGGGAACGCCCTCATCGTACAGGGTGCGCTGATACACCTGCGCTGCTGGCTTGCTCATCGGCTCCAGCAGCAGCTCCGCCTCGTCGGGCGCCTCAGGCGAGACCACGGTCAGCCAGCGGTACTCGCCGACAGGCAGATCGTGCTTCGTCACGAAGCCCAGCGTCTCGGTATAGAATCGCTGTGCCTTGCCCTGGTCGTCCACCAACACACTCATCAGCTTGATTCGCATGCTCCCTCCTGGGAGAGTTGAGGGTCAGGGAACGCGCGCGGCCCTTCCGTGCTCCCCCATTCTCAGCCCGCTGCCCTCGGAAACAGGCGCAGCTGGCCGTCACCGGCCGGCGGCTCATCCAGGCCCAGCGTCTCGCGCCATAGCTCGGCGTCGGCCTGCGGCTGGCGCATCCAGCGCCGCAGGCGTTCCGCGACCAGAAAGGACCAGCCCATGTCCGCGGCGCGCGCCCCGACGTGGGGCGCCCGCGCCAGCTTGAGCCGCAATAAGCGGGCCACCCGCTCCGACACGACCAGGGTGTGGGGAACCGAGGGCGCGGGCGCGAGCAGCGGCTCGAATAGCGCGCTGGCCTGCACGACGAAGCGCAGCGCGGGGCGGCTACCCGCCAGCCACACCACCTCGGCCGGCGCGAGGGCCAGTCGCTCATCCATCGCCCAGGCCAGCGGGAACTGCACGCTATGGCCAAGGGCCTCGCCCAACACCAGCAGGTCGGAGACCGTCTCGCGCAGTAGTCCGATGGCGGGGTCGGCCACCCAGGCGTCGTCCCCCACGCGACGCGCGTGCGTCTCCAGGCATGCTTGCGCCAGCTGAGCATCCACCGCCAGGTGACCCGCCTCAACGGCGTAGACATCGGTGAGGCGCAGCGCCGCGACACCCTCGCCCGCCTCGTTCGCAGCCACCGCGGCCTGCTCGCCGGCAAGGCGGGTCAGCACGGCTCGCTCCGTTTGGTCGCACAGGGAAGGGCGCGTGGCCGCGCCCTCGGCCCACAGTCGCCCGTCCTCCAGGCGCATCAGACGCCCAGCGGCGACGGCCGCGCTCAGCGCATCGTGCGCCTTGGCGTGGGCGAACTCGCCACCCAGTGACGCCTCCTCGAACAGCCCCACCGCCTCACCGAGGCGTCCACTGGCTGCCATAGCTGCCATCGCCACCAGGCTAAGCATCTCGGCGGCCAGTGGCTCGCCTCGCGCCATCAAGGTCGCCTGGGCGCTGGCTTCAGCCTCGGCTGCCAGCGCCGCGCTCACGCGCCGAAACTCCGCTGCCGCCAGGCGGGGCGGTTTCGCGCCGGGCGTCAGGAGCAGCTGACCATCCAGCCAGCGACTACCTGGCCGCGCGATGTGCAAGACAGAACTCTGGGCTGCCAGCCCCGCCTGCGTCGCACCGACCAGGGCCGCCGTCAGCGCCTCGCGATCGGCCGACCACGCCAGGGCCACCGCCCCGCCCGAGGTGAGCGCCGCGCGCACACCGCCCAGGGCTGCCCCCAGGGCATGACCGTACCAGTCCCAATCGACCGACCCGCGCTCGACGAGGGGGCGCAGCGGCGCGGCAGCGCGACGGCTCCACAGCCAGCCCGCCCAGGCCCAGGATAGGGTCCAAAAGAGGGACGACATGCGCGGCGGCGCGCCCAGGGCTAACCGCGCCCGCCCGGCCAGGGCCTCGCCGAGGGCGCGGGCCGGCAGGCGGCCCACGAAGGCAAAGGGCAGGGCCGCGGTCGTCTCGATCTGGTCAGGCGCAGCGACCCATTCCGCGTCGGGTTCAGGCGGCGTGTCCCGCAGGTCAGCGGCAATGCGTTCGACGGCGGCCCAGACGTTCAGCTCGACGAAGCGGCGCGGCGGATCGAGGCGGCGCGGCGGGGCTGTGTCCCAGAGCGTCGCGTTCAGGATCGACCCCACGTCCAGGGCGCCAGCGATGACCATACGCAGCGCCTCACCCTCGTCGGGCGGCAGGTCCAGCAGATTCAGGTGGCGCAGCAGGTCGGCCAGGGCGCGCTGGGCGCGCGGCGTGTAGCAGGCGACCAGGCGCTCGGCGAGGGGCCGCAGGGGGTCGGCGCTATCGGCCAGTTGCTCGACCAGCCGCCAGTAGGCCAGGCTCAGCGGCTCCAGGTCGGTGGCGCGCGCCTCATCCTCGGCGCCCGCTGGCGCAGCGCCCCGCCAGCCGCACGCTTCGCACGTCAGCAGCTTGCGCAGGGGGCGACGCGGCTCGGCCTGCCAGACGAAGGCCTCGGCGATGGTCTCGGCCTGGCAGTGGGGGCAGCGCGTCTGGTACAGGCCGCGCAGGGCGTCACGCAAGGGACGGTCGACCTTCACCGACTCAGACAGCTTGAGCAGGGCGCGCGCCACGGTCTGCGGCGGCGGCGGCGTGAGGGCGGCGCGCAGCGCCAGCACCTGGACCGGGTTGAAGTCGGTGACGGCCACCGAGCGGCCGAGGCGCAAGGCGGCGCGGGCAGCTACGTCGCTCTGGGCGAACGGGTCGAGGACGAGGTCGCCGGGCCGGGTCGTCTCGGCCACGACAGCGCTGGCCCAGGCGGCGGATACAGGGGCCGCCCAACGGCGCAGCACGCCGCCAGCGCGGGGCGGCCCAGGCGGGAAGAAGGTCGTTGGCATGGGGCAAGTATAGCACGTCCACGTCGCACGCACCACCCGAAATCGGTCGTTTGCAGGGTTCTTTCAAAGTCGGGTAGGGAACAGAGGACGAGGGCGTAGAAGAGGACG
>CAZJJF010000358.1:0-4288 GCA_964546245.1 uncultured Anaerolineales bacterium | reverse complement strand
CTTCGAGGTCGATGACATCGACGCCACCCTCGCCACCCTCAAGGAGCGGGGGGTGCAGCTCATCAACCAGGAGACGGTGCTCAACAGCGCGGGCCGCCGCCTGGCCTTCGTCCACCCCAAGGCCACCCACGGCGTCCTCATCGAGCTGTACGAAGCCGCGAAGTAGCCGACCAAGGACGAAGGACCGAGGACCAAGGGGATTAGCCGATTGGGCGTCTCCGCTTGGTCCTTTGTCTTTGGTCCTTGGTCGCTTTCCCCCGTTGCCTATTCCCCCCGACCGCACTATACTACAACCTGATCACCGTCATCCTGCCTGTGCCCGCGCCGCTTGCCTGGCCGCGCTCACGAGATAGAGGACGCCATGACCGAGAAACGCAGCGGGAAGTCGCGCCAGACGGCCATCGTGAAATCGGAGACCCCCGCCAGGAAGCCGGGCCTCGTCGCGCGGCTCACGGGCGGGGCCGTCAAGACGGCCGCCAATATCGCCGACACGGTGCTGGACAGCGAGGTCATGGCCCCGGTGCGCGAGGCAGCCGACGAAGCCACCGACGCCGTCATCTTCGAGGCCCTGGACGACGTTTTGGATAACCTGATGGTCAACCCCAAGGTCCAGGCCCTCATCGAGCGCCACGCGGCCTTGCTGATTCCCAAGCTGGTTAGCAGTCCCCTGGTGGATGGGCTGGTGCGCGGCCAGGCCGAGCGGTTCATCGCCTATCTGGAGCAGAAGCCCGAACTTCTAGACGGTCTCGTCGAGCAGGTAGCCGGCCGCTACATTGCCAGCCTCGAGGCCAGCCCGGCCACGGTGCGCGGCCTGGTGCGTGTCGTCGGCAACGACTACGTGGCCTACCTGACCGACAACCCGCAGCTGGTGGATGGGCTGGTGCGGGCCGTGGGCAATCGCTACATCGGCTATCTGCGCGAGCAGCCCGAACTCCTCGACGGCCTGGTGCAGACGGCGGCCAACCGCTACATCGACACCCTGCGTCAGGATCCGGCGGCGCTGGATGGCATCGTGCAGGCCGTAGCCAACCGCTACCTGGGCTACCTTGAAGCACAGCCCGCCCTGCTAGACGGCCTGGTGCAGGCGGTGGGCAATCGCTACGTGGCCTACCTACAGAGCGCCCCGACCATCGTGGATGACCTGGTGCAGGTGGTGGGCAATCGCTACGTGGCCTACCTGGGGCGAAACCCGGCCATGCTCGATACCCTCGTCCGCGCCGTGGCGGGTCGCTACCTCGACACCCTGGCTGAGAACCCGGTCATGCTCGACAGCCTGGTTCACGCCGTGGGCGACCGCTACGTGGCCTACCTGGCCGAGAATCCCGCTCATCTCGAGGGGTTGGTGCAGGCGGCGGGCAACGGCTACGTCGACTATCTGGCCGCCCACCCCGCCTTCCTCACCGGCCTGGTGCGGGGTGTCGGCAACGGCTACGTCGACTACCTGGGTCAGAACCCGCCCCTGCTGGACAGCCTGGTACAGGCGGTCGGCAACGGCTACATTGCCTACCTGGGCCGCAACCTGGCTCTCCTGGAAAGCCTGGTGCAGGGGGCGGGCGATGGCTACATCCAGTACCTCAGCGCGCGCACCGAGATGCTTGAGCCGCTGGTCAAGGGCGCGGCGGGGGGCTATCTGGACTACCTGGCCGCCGACCCTGCCGAGCTAGACGGCGTGGTGCACGGCGTTGGCAACCGCTACGTGGGCTACCTGGCGGAGCATCCAGAGATCATCGACGGCGTGGTCCAGGTGGCGGCCAACCGCTACGTGGATTATGTGAGCCAGTCGCCGGTCGTCGTCGAGGGGCTGGTGCATGCGGTGGGCAACGGTTATGTGCAGTACCTGGCCGACAACGCTGCCCGGCTCGACCCGCTGGTGAAAAATGTGGCAGGCCGCTACATCGACACCCTGGCCGAGAACCCCGGCCAGATCGACCGCCTCGTCCAGAGCGCGGCGGGGCAGTACATCGCCCACCTGAGCCAGCATCCGGAGGAAGTTGACGCCCTCATCCAGGCCGCCGGCAACCGCTACGTCGACTACCTGGCGCGGCAGCCGGAGGTGATCGACGGCATCGTGCAGGTGGCGGCGGGCCGCTACATCAGCCTGCTGACGACGGAGCCTCAGCGCGTCGACAGTCTCATCCAGGTGGCAGGTGACCGCTACGTGGCCTACCTCCGCCAGCAGCCCGCCGTGGTGGACGGCCTGGTGCAGGATGTGGCGGGCCGCTATCTCACCTATCTGGGCGCGAACACCGAGCAGGTCGACGAACTGGTGCCTACGGTGGCGGGCCACTACCTCGCGCACCTGGAAAGAACCCCGCCGAGCTGGAGGGCCTCGTCCAGGCCGTGGGCAACGGCTACGTCGACTATCTGGCCCGCGATCCCGCCTTGCTGGACGGCCTGGTGCAGGCCGTCGGCAACCGCTACGTGGGCTACCTCCGTGACAACCCGGTGGTGGTGCAGGCCCTGGTACGCGACGCGGCGGGCGACTATATCACCTATCTCACCGAGCGGCCGCAGACCGTTGCCCCCCTGGTCGAGGGCGTCGCGGGCGGGTATATCGAGACGCTATCGGCGTCGCCGCAGGCCATCCGGCCCCTGGTGCGCAGCGCGGCGGGTGACTATCTCACCTATCTGGAGGCAGACCCCGCCACCCTGGACGGTCTCGTGGCGCAGACTGGCGGGCGCTACATGCAATACCTGCGCGTAAACGGCAGCGACGTCGATGCCCTCATCCGCGACGCCGGCGGCCGCTATATCGACTTCCTCAAGTCCAACCCTGAGGACATCCAGCAGATCATCGCGGGGCAGACCAGCAGTATCACCGCCGAAGTCGTCGGCGAGGTGCGCGAGCGCACGGTGACGTCCGACACCATTCTGGAAATGGTGGTGCGCGGACTGCTCCGCATGCAGCCGCGCACCGCCCTGCCGCCGCCGCCGGCCGAGGTGCAGGCGCGGGCGCAGGGCGCGTACCTCAAGAGCGGTATCCACCGGCACGAGACCCACTCATTGGCGACCGAGGCCGCGCAGCCGCCCACACTGCCGCCATCAGGCCCCCAGGCAGGGGCGTAGGGGACAGCCATGACACAGCCAACGCCCACCTTGCAGGGTCAGTACGCCGGCTTCGCCAGTCGCGCCATTGGTCTCATCATTGACCAGGTGATACTGTACCTCGCCATCGTATCCATCACCTGGTTGACCACCAACGCGCTAGAGCTCATCGGCCTTGATATCCAGAACTGCCCCCCGCCCAGTGGGCAGGGTGTCACGTCGGCGCTGTTCGGCAACGTGTGCATCATCACCCGCACTCTGGTCGTCGCGGCCGCGGCGCTCGCGCCCTCTCTCTACTTCAGTGTGTTGTGGTGGCTGGCAGGGCAGACCATTGGCGACGGCATCGTGGGCGTCCGCGTGATGCAGACCACCGGCCACGGGCTGAGTCTGTTGCGCGCCGCGCTACGCCTGCTGGGCTACCTCGTGTGCATCCTCTCCCTGGGTCTTGGCTTCCTGTGGGTGCTTATCGACACGCGCCGCCAGGGCTGGCACGACAAGCTCGCCAACACGGTGGTCGTGTACGCCTGGGAGGCGCGCCAGGATGATGATTTCGTGCGGCGCATGAAGTTCCGACTGCGGAATCGCCGCCCGCGTCGCGCGGCATGACATCAAAGCCCTGAGGGCATCAACCGCCCTCAGGGCTTTTTCGCTGCCCGGAAGCCATGCTATACTTACCCCACAACGTAAGGAGATAGACATGGCGCTTCGGCGGCCCCGGCTTGCTCTTCCTAACCTCCAGCTTCACCTGCGTCACCACCGCCCCTATCTGGCCGCGCATGAGACCTTTGCCGTCCACACCTCGGACGGCGTTACCATTCGCGGTGTGCACCTTCAGCGCGGGGCAGACACGGGCGTCGTCTACTGCCACGGCTTTCTGAGCGGCAAGAACTTCCGCAACGTCCCCGGCTTCGTCGAGGCTCTGGCCGACCGCTTCGACGTCGCCGCCTTCGACTTTCGCGGCCACGGCGACAGCGCGGGCGCGTGCACCTTCACCCGTCAGGAGATTCTCGATCTGGATGCCGTGGTCCGCTACATGCAGGGTTTCGACTACCGGCGGCTCATCGTCGTCGGCAGCAGTATGGGTGGCGCGACCACCATCCGCTACGCGGCGGCGAGCGGCGCTCCCGACGGCGTCGTCACCATTGGCGCCTTCGCCGACTATCGCCGCTTCGTCTACCCATCGACGGCCCTGTCCTTCCGCCTGGCCTTCACGCCCCCCCTCGGCTCCACCTTCACCCGCGTC
>CAZJJF010000357.1:0-4301 GCA_964546245.1 uncultured Anaerolineales bacterium | reverse complement strand
GTACCAGCGGCTCCTGGCCCAGAGGCTTGTGATGCAGCTTGCCGCGATAGTCCAGGTAGCCGAGGCCGCCGAACAGAGGCACGTAGCGGTCGGCGAAGCCGCACGCGATGCCCAGCTCCAGGGACTCGACACGCTGGGCCAGCTCCGACAGGACGTAGTCGTTGTGGATGGCGCGGTCCAGGTCGAAGACCTCTCGCAGCGCGGCCAGGGTCACCAGGACCAGAGTCGATGAGCCACCCAGGCCGCTCTGGCGGGGGACATCGGTCCACAGGGCCAGGCGCAGCCGCCCGTAGTCCCACTTGTCGCGGAACTCCTGGCTCCAGGTACGGAGACGATTGATGGCGGCCTTGGGCAAGTCGAAGTGGCCGTCAAGGGTGAGCGGCGCCCCTTCGAAGGGCGTCTGCCGCTCGATGACGGCCCAGCCCTCGCCGCGACGCTCCAGCATCTCGAAGATGAGCGTGTCGCTGGCCTCGGCGAAAGCGCCGCTCATGGGGGCGATGGCGGCGCTGATGGTGGCGTGGGCGCCCTCGTTGGCATCGGACGGGTTGCCGAGAATATTGATTCGGCAGGGAAGGGTAAATTGGAATGGCACGGGGGGTTGAGATTCCTTACAGAGTAGGGTACAATGCACAGCGACGCAATTATACTTGGGCCACCTGGCCGCGGCAATCTTGTTCACGCGGCGGCTGCGACGCCTGAAGGAGAGAGTCTATGGGTATTCGTTTCGGGTCGCCGGCTCTGGTCGCCCTCGCTGCCTGCGCCTTGTTGGCCCTCGCCCTGGTGATTGTCCCCGGTGGCGTGGCCGAGGCTCAGGCGCAGGCGCAACCCACCGCCACAGTCGCCGAAGAACCGCTGCTACCGCCGCTGGCCCTGTTCCTGGTACGACCCTCGCCCGAGTTGGCGCTGATCCTCAGTTCCCTGAAGCTCAACGAGGAGCAGGGGCAAGGCATGGCCCTTGTCCTGACCGAGGAGACGCAGCTGCTCCGCCAGGCCGCCGCGCGCGGCACGTTGGCGCTGGACGCTGGCCCCATCGGCCAGAACACCTGGCGGCGCTTGCAGTCCGAAGTTCTCAGCCCTGAGCAGTATGCCACGCTGCGTGACTGGGCCGTCGCCAATCGCCGCCAGGCGCTCCAGACGCTGCAAGAGGCCGCTACGGGGGCCGCGCCGATGGCAACGCCGCTGCCGGCCGTCAGTGGCACACCCACCGCGCCACCCGAAATCCAGAGTCTCGTCGCGACCGCCCAGGCCCCCGCTAGAAATGGCACACCCGCCTCAGGCGCGGCGGTCGTCAGCGCGGGCGGGACGGCCGTCGCAGGGGTGGCCGTTGTGGCGGGTACGCCGGTGGCCGCAGTCGTGCGCGCCCCCGCCGCCGCAACCACGGCCCCCACCACAGCCCCAACCACCGTACCAACCACCGTACCAACCACGGCCCCTACCGCCGTCCCCACGACAGTTCCGGCCGCCAGTGCGACGCCCACGGCGGCCGCGGCCAGCAGCGTCGCCGCAACCGCCACGGCCACCGGCGGGCGAGCGGCGGGCAGCATCACGGTCATCGGCCAGGGCCGCGCCGTGGCGACGCCCAACGTCGCCCGGGTGACCCTGGGCGTTGAGGCCACCGCCGACACGGTGCGCCAGGCCGCGACCGAGGCCAACACCAAGACGGCGGCCATCATCGCCAGGCTCAAGAGCCTGGGCGTGGCCGATAAGGACATCCAGACGTCGCAGTACTCCATCTTCCCGGTGCGCGAGGGTGGTGGACCGGTGGCGGCCGCCGCCGGCGCGCCTGCCGCTACGGCGACGCCCAAGCCCCAGTTTCGAGTCAGCTCGACGGTGAACGTGACGCTGCGCGATCTCAATGCCGTCGGCCCAGCCATCGATGGGGCGATTGAGGCGGGGGCGAACGTGGCGGGCGGCATCCAGTTCAGCGTCGATGACCCGACGCCGCCGATGGATCAGGCGCGCGGGAACGCCGTCGCCGATGCCCGCCGCCAGGCGCAGCAGATCGCCCAGGCGGCCGGCGTCACTCTCGGCCCACCGCGAGTCATCACCGAGGTCATCGGTAGCGCCGCGCCTCAGATGGACCTGGCCGCCGGGGTCGCGCGGGCCATGCCGGCGGCCGCCCCGCCGCCGGTGCAGGGCGGGGAGCTGACCTTCACGGAGCAGATTCAGATCACCTACGAGATGATGCCGTAGCGGTCAGGTCACGGGGGAAGATGGACTCGACAGCGCGTAGGTATCGGCGGTGAAGAGCGCTGCGAAGCCGAGCCGCTCGTAGAGACGTAGCGCCGCCGAGTCGGGATGCGCAGAGAGGAAGACGAGGTCCGCCCCACGCTGGCGGGCCTCGTCGATGATGGCGGCCAGCAGTGTCGTGCCCACCCCTCGGCCGCGATAGGGGGACAGCGTCGCCAGGCCGTACAGGCCGACTACCCCCGGCCCGAAGCACGCCGAGAGCGCGCCGACGGGTTGATTCTCCAGATACGCGACCAGGAAACGATAGTCTCCGCGCTCGCGGTTGCGGAGCGCCTGGGCGATCCAGAAATCGACGGGATCGTCGCTGCCGAAGCCCGCCAGCTGGGTCGCGACGAAGTCCGCCAGATCGGCCGCCTCGGGCGCACGCCGTACATCGATGCCGGGCTGAGGCGCGCCGCGAAACGGCCCCGCCAGGCGCATGAAGGTCTCACTCGCGTCGGTCATGGCGAAGCCACGCGCCACAAGTCGCTGCGGCCAGTCGCTGGGAGCCGAGAGCGGGGTAACGCGGACGACGGGCGTCAGGCCCAGGTCGCTGTAGTAGGTGACGATTCGCTCTAGCAGCGCGTCGGCCGCGTTGGGCGCGCTCTGCTGTAACACGGCGATGCTGAAGTCATCGCCGCGGGTGGAGGTGAACACCGTCGCGCCGGGCCAGTCCTGGCGCTCGGTGGCGTAGCCGTGGCTGGGCAGGTCGGCGTCCAGGATGCGCCGCCACAGGTCGATGTCAGCCCTCTCAGTCACCATCCATCTCCAGGGCGGGCGCGACCTCGCCCACGAAGCGCATCAGGGCAGCGATGTGGCCGTCGGGCGACGATAGCTCGCCGCCCATCGTATTGACGGCCAGGTGGGTTGCGCCCGCCGCCTGCCAGTCGAGGGCCGACTGCCGCCAATCGTCGGGTGTGCCGCTGCTGATGGTGGTCACGCCCGACACACCCACGGCCTGAGGCTCGCGCCCGTGCTGGCGGGCGACGCCGCGCACGCGCTCGATGGCAGCGCGCATCATCGCCACCGAGGGGAAGGACCGCCACTGGGGAAACCAGCCGTCGGCGATGCGCCCGACGCGGTCCAATACGGCGTCGGCCCCGCCACCCATCCACACCGGAATGGGGCGCTGGACGGGCAGCGGATTGATGCCCGCGTGGGGGATCGTCGTCCAGCGGCCCGTGAAATTGACGCTCGGCTCGGTCCACAGGCGGCGCAGGACGGCGATCTGCTCCTCCATGCGCTTGCCGCGCGTGGTGAAGTCCTCGCCCAGGGCCTCGTACTCGACGGCGTTCCAGCCGACGCCGACCCCCAGCCGCATCCGCCCGCCGCTCAGCACATCGACCTCGGCCGCCTGCTTGGCGACCAGCGCCGTCTGCCGCTGGGGGAGGATGAGGATGCCGGTGACCAGCTCCAGGCGGCGGGTAATGGCGGCCAGGTAGCCGAACAGGACAAAGACCTCGTGGAATTGGGTCTCTAGCTTATAGGGGCCACGCCAGTCGGGGCGCACGCTGGTATCCGCGCCCAGCACGTGGTCGTAGACTTGCAGATGCGCAAAGCCCAGGCCTTCGACAGCCTCGGCGTAGGCGCGGATCCTGGCCGGGTCGGGGCCGATTTCGGTCTGGGGAAAGACAACGCCCAATTGCATGCCAGCCTCCTCCTGCGAGCGGGCAGGCGCGGCGACCTGCCCCGACGCATCACCCGCCTTTGAACTTGACCTTGTACCCTAGCCGGGCCAGGTGCTCGGCGACGCGCTCGCGGTGGTCGCCCTGGATCTCGATCTCGCCCTCGTGGACCGTGCCGCCCGCGCCGACCAGCTTCGGGAGGGTTTTGAGCAGGTCGCGCAGGCTGTCTTCGCTGCCGGGCAGGCCGCTGACGACCGTTACCGTCTTGCCGCGCCGCCGCTTGCGGTCCCGCTCGACGTAGACGGTGTGGCCGCCGGGTGCGACCTTCTTAGGCGACTCGGTCGAGGGCGGTGGCTCGTCGTCCGGGCGGGGGTCGGTGGAGTAGACGATTCTACCGCGAGGGCGTCGCAGGCTCACGGGATGTCTCCTGAGCGGGGCGTGTCGTAG
>CAZJJF010000356.1:492-4304 GCA_964546245.1 uncultured Anaerolineales bacterium | reverse complement strand
GGTTCCTCGATCCGGTGTTCGGTCGCGGCTACCCCCAGGACATTCTCGACCTCGCCGGCCCCCTTGCGCCCACGATGCAGCCGGGCGACTTACAGGCGGCAGGCGTGCCCACCGACTTCCTGGGCATCAACTACTACAACCCATCCTACGTTCGCGCCAGCGACAGCGCGGGGAACCTGTTCAAGGTCAACGAGCTGACGCCCCAGGAATACCAGGCGCGCGGCTTCCAACTCACCGAGATGGGCTGGCCCATTGACCCCACCGGCCTGCGTGACGTGCTGGTGCGCGTGCACCTGAACTACGGGCCGCGCGCCATCTACATTACCGAGAACGGGATCGCCACCCCGGATGTCGTGGCCGATGGGCGCGTGGACGATCCCGGCCGCATCGCCTACGTGGACGGCCATCTGCGCGCCGCCGCTGAGGCTATTCGGCTCGGCGTGCCCGTGCGTGGCTACTTCCTGTGGTCGCTGATGGACAACTTCGAGTGGGCCACTGGCTACAGCAAGCGCTTCGGCATCGTCTACGTCGACTACGCCACCCAGCAGCGCATTCCCAAGGCCAGCGCGCAGTGGTACAAGGGTGTCATTGCCGCCAACGGCCTGGGCTAGCGCCTCACGCAACCGCTGCAACCTGCCCCGGAGTAGAGTACCATGACCCACGTTCGCCCCAGCAAGCCCATGAGCGAGTCGCAGATCTCCATGATGGAGATCGTCATGTCCAACGACGCCAATACCCACGGCAACATCTTCGGCGGCCGCGTCATGGCCCTCATCGACATTGCCGGGGCCATGTCGGCGGTGCGCCACGCCCGCCGCGCCGTCGTGACCGCCTCCATCGACCGGCTCGACTTCCGCGCGCCAATCCGCGTCGGCCAGTTCATTCACTTGCAGGCCAACGTCAACTACGCCGGCCGCACGTCGATGGAGGTCGGGGTGCGGGTGATGGGCGAGCATCCGCTGACGGGGGAAATGAGCCACACCGCCACCGCCTACCTGGTGTACGTGGCGATTGACAAGCAGGGTGAGCCGGCCGAGGTCCCCCTCGTCGTACCCGAGTCGGAGGACGAACAGCGCTGGTACGCCGAGGCCGAGGAGCGTCGCGCCCGTCGCCTCGCCGACCGCCTGCGCCCGCTGATGGGGGGCTGAGACGTGATATGAGAGATTAGGGATTGGCGATTAGGGATTGAGGGTTCTCACGCTTCACGCATCACGTTTGGCGTTGCGACGGCCGATCGATGGTCAGTCGTTTGCTCCACAGCCAGCGCGCCACGCCGCCGACGGCCACCGCGATGCATAACGTGCTGAACACCACGGGCAGCAGGTAGTAGCGGTCCCAGTCGAGAATCGTCGACAGGGCGGGGGTGACCATCGCAGCCCCAACGACCACGAGGCCTGGCGCGGCCACCGGCTCGCGTCGGCCGCGCAGCCAGCGCCAGGCCAGGATGATCAGGACGGCCAGGCCGACGACGGTGAGCGCGCCGGTGACCCACCCCGATCCGTAGAAGCTCAGTGAGTCGTTCTTGTCGAAGATGCGCTGGGGCAGGACGGTCAGGCGGGCCAGGCCGTCGGGGATGCGATACTGTGTCGCCTCGAACTGGTTCTGCATCTCCGTCAGGCGGTGAAGGAACATGCGATGGACGCGGCCCAGGGTATCTTGATAGAGAAACGGGTTCAGCGCGATGAACGTCCCCACCCCTGCTGCCCCGATCACGCCTGCCCCCAGCCCTGCCCCACCCAGCCGCCGCCCCCAACCAGCCGCTCCCGGTTCCGACAGCGTCGCCACGATCGCCAGGATCATCATGGCCCCGATGAGCGCCAGCCCGTTCAGCTTGGCCTCGGCCGCCAGCCCCGCCAGCGCCCCCACCAGGCCCAGCCACGCGACGCTCCACGGCCACGCCCCGCGCCCGTCGCCGACCCAACCGCTCCAGCGTGGCATGGCAGCCAGCGCCACCAGCAAGGTCAACAGGATACACGCCAATAGGGGCGACTCACCGAGCGCCTGACGGAGCGCGGTGTGCAGGTAGGGGTTGAGGGCGAACAGCAAGACGGCCACCCAGCCGCCGAGCGGCCCGACCGCCGCGCTCACGAGATAGAACAAGGCGATGCCCGACACGACGGCGAGCGCCGCCATGGGTAGCCGCGACCACCACAGCAGGCCGGGCGAGGGCATATTGCCCTCGCGAAGGTTGCGCTCATCACTGCGGAAGAAGTTCCAGGGGTTGTTGAGCTGGGTTTCGTCGTAGCCGCCGAGGGTGCGGCCTACCCCGATCACGTAGCGCGACAGGGGTGGCTGGGTAAGCGTCCAGTAGTTCTCTTCCCATATGTGGGAGGAGAACTCGCCCGCGATGAACGGCTCGAAACTCTCGCTGCTGAAGATACGATTGGCCTCGTCGCCGTGGAACTCGACGTCGCCGATGGCCGGCAGATAGCTGATGGCAAGGATGAGGGTGACAAGCGCTATCTCCAGGCCTCGCAGCGGAGTGCGCGCCTTGAGTCGACTCATCATGGTATCAGTGTAGTCCCTTGGCGCAAAACTGCAAATCGGCGCTGCTTCTGAAGCCCCTCTCAGCCAGCGAGCGAGCAGGCTTCGTGCCCCTGGGGTGGGAGCGCACGGCCGTGCGCCCCGACAGGGCCGGTCATGTTTCACCTTTGGCGCGCCCCGCGCTACAATTCGGCTATGACAGTTCAATGGAAGTACCTGCGCCGTTTCGACTGGCTGCTGTTGGCCGCCATGCTGGCCCTGGCCGTGTTCGGCGCGCTCATCATTCGCGGCGTCGAGGCCAACTCTTTCTACGAAGGTCGCTTCGTGCGCCAGGTCGCCTACCTGGGCGCGGGCGTGTTGGCCTTCGTCTTCGGCGCGGTCATCGACTACCGCCTGTGGGGACGCTGGGCGCGCTGGGTGTACCTGGGTCTGCTTGGCTCCCTGATCCTGGTCCTCGTCCTGGGCGCGTCCTTCGGCGGCGCGCGCAGTTCCTTCGACCTCAGCCTGTTCCGCGTTCAGCCGGCCGAGATGGCGAAGGTGCTGCTTGTCCTCGTTCTCGGCAAGTACATGGCCGACCACGACATGCGCGACCTGCGCCACCTGTTGATCTCGCTAGCCATCGCCTTTGTTCCTATGGCGCTCATCGTCATCGAGCCAGACCTGGGCGGCGCGCTTCTCCTGTTGCCCGTGTGGTTCGTGATGGCCTTCGTGGCCGGTATGCGGGTCTGGCACATGGGCGGCCTCGCCCTGATTGGCGCGGCCTGCGTCCCCCTGGGCCTGCGCTTCCTTGAGCAGTATCAGATCGACCGTATCGTCACCTTCCTCGACCCTACCACCGACCAGGCGGGCGGCGGCTATAACACCATCCAGGCCCTGATCGCCATCGGCTCCGGCGGCTGGTTCGGGCAGGGCTACGGCCAGGGCATGCAGAGCCAGCTTCACTACCTGCGCCAGCGCTACACCGACTACATCTTCTCGGTCATCGCCGAGGAATTTGGGTTGGTGGGCGTGATGCTCTTCTTCCTGGTAGTCGCCCTGCTCCTCTTCCGCGTCCTACGCGCCGGCCGCATGGCCCAGGACCAGTATGGCCGCCTCATTGCCGTGGGTATCGCGGCCAGCCTGTTCATCCAGACTATTCTCAATGTCGGCGTCAATCTCAACGTCCTGCCGACCACCGGCCAGACGCTGCCCTTCATCTCGTATGGGGGCAGTTCGCTGATGACCTTTATGTTCAGCCTGGGCGTCGTCGAGAGCATCCTGCTGCGCCGCAAGACCCTCAAGTTCGATTGGTAAGGCCCTCATGGCCGCCCGCCCCCCCCCCGCCGGCG
>CAZJJF010000356.1:0-482 GCA_964546245.1 uncultured Anaerolineales bacterium | reverse complement strand
CCCTGCACATTGGCAGCGCGCGCACCGCCCTGTACGCCTGGCTGCTGGCCCGCCAGACCGGCGGCCAGTTCTTGCTGCGCCTCGAGGATACCGACCGTAACCGCTTCGTCGAGGGCGCGACGGAGGAGATCATCGAGGGTCTGCGCTGGCTGGGCCTCGACTGGGACGAAGGCCCCGACATCGGCGGCCCCTATGGCCCCTACGTCCAGTCGGAGCGCCTGCCCATCTACGCGGCCCACGCGAGGCAGTTGCTGGAAGCCGGGCGCGCCTACGAGTCGTACTGGTCGGCGAGCGAGATGGAGGCCTGGCGCAGCGAGAACGAGGACGCCTCGGCGGCCGACATCAACCAGCGGCTACGCGCCATGCCCGCCGACGAGATGGCCCGCCGCCGCGACCAGGGAGTGACGCCGGCTGTGCTGTTCAAGGTCGATAATCAAGGAGAGACCGTCACCCACGACCTGATTCGGGGCGAGATACGCACC
>CAZJJF010000355.1:3457-4339 GCA_964546245.1 uncultured Anaerolineales bacterium | reverse complement strand
GCCCGTCGATCAGTACACCGGCGGCATCGAGCACGCCATCCTGCACCTGCTGTACTCGCGCTTCTGGACGAAGGTCATGCGCGACCTGGGGCTGGTCAAGTTCGACGAGCCGATGACTCGCCTGTACAACCAGGGTATCATCCTGGGCGAGGATGGCGAGAAGATGAGCAAGTCGCGGGGCAACGTGATCGCCCCCGACACGCTGGTCAACCGCTACGGCGCGGACACGGTGCGCCTGTACCTTATGTTCATCGGCCCCTGGGACCAGGGCGGCCCGTGGTCGTCGAGCGGCATCGAGGGCGTGGCGCGCTTTGTCAACCGCCTGTGGGGCATGGTCCTAGAGCGGCGCGAGTCCGGCGCGGTCGACCCGGCCGCCGAGCGAGCACTGCGCCGCCGCCTGCATCAGACTATCCGCGACGTCAGCGAAGATATGGAGGGCTTCCGCTTCAACACCGCCGTCGCCGAGCTGATGAAACTCAACAACGACATGCTGAAGGCCAAAGAGGCGGGCCAGTCCGGTACGCCCGCCTGGAACGAGGCCGTGCGCGCCTTCGTGCTGCTGCTGGCGCCGCTGGCCCCCCACCTGGCCGAGGAGCTGTGGGAGCGCATCGGCCAGCCCGCCAGCGTCCACCAGCAGGCGTGGCCTGGCTACGACCCGGCCCTGGCCGCCGAGGATGAGGTCGAGGTGCCGGTGCAGGTCAACGGCAAGGTGCGCGCGCGCGTGGTCGTCCCCGCCAACGCCGACGAGGCTACCCTACGCGCCGCCGCCCTCGCCACTGACGCGGTGCAGAAGGCGTTGGCGGGCGCGGCTCCGCGCAAGGTCATCGTCGTGCCGGGGAAGCTCGTCAACGTGGTGGCGTAGGTACAGCCAGACGCGCATAT
>CAZJJF010000355.1:0-3447 GCA_964546245.1 uncultured Anaerolineales bacterium | reverse complement strand
ACACCCCGCTTCTCGCGCAGGACCTGATCGACCGGCGTCGAAACGGTGGTGGCGTTGGAACCGCCACCCGCTATTATGGGTGATTAAACCCCAAAAACCCTGGGTGTACTGGTTAGTCCCCCAAACGAACGCCTGACCACCGCCTGAACGCCACGAGGTTCATAGTCCATGCGACGCCTCTTCTTGTTGGATGTCCTGCGCGACCACGCGTCCAGGCCGATCTTCTACTATGCCGCCGTCTTTCTGCTCTTTGGCATGCTGGTGTATCACTGGCTCGAAGGGTGGAGCTACCTGGACGCGCTGTACTTCTGTGTCATCACCCTGGCGACAGTCGGCTACGGCGACCTGCACCCGACCACGACGCTGTCCAGGGTCTTTACCATGATCTACGTGATCAATGGCATCGTCATCCTCCTGGCGGTCTTCGACCGGATCCGGGTGGTACGCATGCAGCGCGTCATGGATCGGGTGCAGAAGAATAACCAGCCATAGCGGCCGCTGGTGGTGGGGCGGCTAAAACGCTGAAGGCGCTGGCATGCCGTAGGGCGTGGTGCGGGGCGGCGGCGATACCCGTCCGCGCTTTGTCCTTTGTTGCCTTCTGGACTATCATTAGGCAGGCCACGCTATCTATCTACAGGAGTCCCTATGGCCGCAAAGAATACGATTGCCGTGACGGGGGCGGCCGGTTTTTGGGGTGGCTGGCTTGCCCAGCGACTTCACGAGACCGGGCATCACGTCCTCGCCCTCGACAGCAATACCCCCCCTGTTCCCTTGCACGATATCGAGTTTGCCGAGATAGACCTCCAAAATCCGCTGCTGGCCGATCTGTTCGAGAGCCATCGCGTGGGCAAGGTGTTGCACCTCGACTTCCAGTGGGACAAGCGCAACGACCCGCGCATCCACGAGCGTAACGTAGCGGGTACGCGGCGGCTCCTCGAGGCCGCTGTCGCCGCCAACGTCCGCCAGGTTGTCCTCAAGAGCAGCATTCTCGCCTACGGCGCGCGCTCCGACAACCCGGCCTATATCACCGAGAACCACATCACTCGCGGCGGCAAGGCCGGATACGCTCGCCAGTTGGCTGAAATCGAAGAAGAGGCGCGCGATCTACGCGCGCAAGATCACGCGCCGATTCTAAGCGTGCTGCGCTTCGCCTATGTGGTGGGGCCGCAGGCGCCAACCCTGATGAACGACTTGCTGAAGCTATGGGCCGCGCCGACCCTACTGGGCTTCGACCCGCTCATTCAGCTCGTCCACGAAAACGACGTCGCCGCGGCGCTGGAACATGCCCTCGACCGCGAGCTCGACGGGCCGGTCAACATCGCGGCCCAGCCCCCTATTCCCCTGGCGCGGTTGATGCATCTGGCGGGCATTCTGCCCATCCCCCTCATCCACCCCTTCGCCTACGCCACCGGCCGCGTCCCGCAGTTCAGCAAGACCCTGGGGCAGGCGCAGCCCATCGACTGGGATTACCTGCGCTACCCGGTCATCGGCGACACGACGCGCATGGCCGATGAATTCCTGTTCGCGCCCGCCTACGATACCGACGCGTTGTTGGCTCCCGTCGCCGAGCAAGGCGAGCAGCGGCGCGCAGCGCTTCGCTTGCGACGCGGCGATGCCTCTTTCGAGGACACCGCCGCCGAGGAGGTTGCCAGTGCCTGACAAGACGCCGCGCAAGAAGACCCGCCAGCCGATGGAACCGCCGCTTGACCTCGACACGCCCGACGTACCTGACCTCGACATGGCCCCGCCAGATGTAGACGCCTTGGGCGAGACGCTGGTCGTCGAGACCGAGATTATCGGCGTACCCATTCGGGACGCGCTGGGCAACATCGTCGCCTACGGCGAGATTGAGGTCAGCGCCGAACTTGGCGACGACGAGCCGACGGCTGAAGAACTGGAAGAAGAACTGGGCGAGCAACTGGAAGAGATGGTCGAGCGCCTCCAGGCTGACCATCCGGAGTATGCCCCTCCGCCCTACACACCCGCCGGCGCCTTCAACCTGCTGTGGCGGACGGCCGGCCGGGTCACGCCGCAACCCGCCAAGGACATGGCGGCCCGCGCATCGTCGGTAGTTCCCACCGACCTGATGAGGCCGGACACATGGAAAGGGCTATGGTACATGGCGAATTATACCGCCCAGTACCAGGCCGACCTTGTCAAGCGGCGGTTGACCGGTGAGTACACCACAGACGCCTACGGCTTCGACCAGGAGTTCTACGACGAGGTCAAGCCGCTCCTCGACTTCCTGTACAGCCGCTACTGGCGCGTCGAAGCCCACGGCATCGAGAACATCCCCGACGAAGGCTCCGCCCTGCTGGCCGCCAATCACAGCGGCATGATTCCGTGGGATGCGTTGATGATCGGCCTCGCCGTGTACCGTGAGGCGGCCAACCCGCGCCTGGTACGCGCTCTGATCCCCAACTGGTACCCCAACCTGCCCTTCGTATCACTGCTGCTGACTAAGCTGGGCATGGTCGTCTCGCACCCTGAGAACGGCAAGCGCCTGCTCAGCGAAGGCGAGTTGGCGCTGGTCTTCCCCGAGGGCGACAAAGGCGCGTCGAAGACGTTCAAGGAACGCTACCGTTTGGCGCGCTTCGGTCGCGGCGGCTTCGTGCAGATGGCGATTGAGACGGGCGCGCCTATCATCCCCGTCGCTGTCGTCGGCTCGGAGGAAACCCATCCAGTAGTCGGCCGCGCCGACGCTCTGGGCAAGCCACTGGGCCTGCCCTATTTCCCGGTCACGACGCCCGTGCCGCTGCCCGCCAAGTGGAGCATCACCTTTGAGACGCCCATCGAGACTGCCCACTACGGCGCGGACGCCAGCCACGACTCACAATTGACGCTGCAACTGAGTGACGAAGTGCGGGCCAAGATTCAAGGCGGCCTCTACGATCAGCTCAAGGCGCGGAGATCCATCTTCCTCGGTTGAGGGGAGCGGGAATGGCTTACTATTCGTCGTCCGAGGAATTGTACGCGGTGATGCAAGCGGTGGTCGACCGATTGGCTACCGAGAGCAGCGCCGACAAGCTAAGCGGCAAGATGCGCCTCACCATCCAGGTCACCGATCCGGCAGCTACTTTCTGTATCAACACCCGCGTCTTCCCGCCGCAAGCGAAGTTCGAGGCGGCCTGCCATCCGAGTGACCTCGGCATCAAGACCTCGGCAGATGCCATCCATGCGATGTGGACCGGGCAGTTGGGTGTGCGAGCTGCCCTCGGCCAGGGCAAGATTCAGGTGCAGGGTAATCCCTTGAAGGCGCTGGCTCTCAAGCCCTTGTTTGACGAGGCGAAGGGAGTCTATCCCACCATCCTCAAGGAGATGGGGCGCGAGCCATAGCCCTTCCAGGCCTCAAAGTGTGCGCGGCGCGGGATGAGACAGCTCACCCGCGCCGCGCCTTTTCTGGCCCCCGCATTGTCGTTGCGCTAGCCGTGCCTCGTGGGGTTGAAC
>CAZJJF010000354.1:873-4350 GCA_964546245.1 uncultured Anaerolineales bacterium | reverse complement strand
AATGGGATCAAGCTGCGCGACGAGTTGGGACCGAATCGCGCCAGACTGGTGTTGAACATGATGGGTGGCGCGCTGGGCATCATCACCATGAACGCCAACAACCGGAATATGGACATGCCAAAGGTCAACCAGGCGGACCGGTTCGAGGGCCGCCTGGGTCGCACAATCCTGGCGCTGACGTACGGGCGCGACACCTGGAGAAAGTATGAGCCTAAGACCGTTCTTACTAGCATTAGCTCTGCTTTTGGGGGTGGTCGGAATCATAATTAGCTGGCCGCGCGCCGAGCCAGTCCCGCCGCCCCGCAAAGTGGCCTTTATCAAGCAGGATATTCCCTCGTACACGGTCATCACTCAGGACATGATCGAGGAGAAGGAAGTGCCTGCGGCTGAGGCCAGGAATGCGCCGACCGCGCCCGACGTGGTGGGGCGCATGACGACGCGCAACATTAGCAAGGGCCAGATGGTGACCGAGTTGTCGGCCCTCACCCCGGAGCAGGTGCGCTATGTGTCGGACCTGGGGCTGGAAATTATCTCCTTCCCGGCGCGCTTCGATGAGGTGGTCGGCGGCCAACTGAAGCCAGGTCACCGCATCAATGTCTACGCCTATCGTGGCGAGCGGGGGTCCAATACCTCTTACGGGCGGCCGCCTGAGGTGCGCCTGGTCGCGACGGACATCTCGGTGGTGGACGTGCGAACCCGGGCGGGTGACGCTTCGGCGCGCCTCATTCCTACGCCGACGGCAGGCGCGCAGCGCAGTAGCCTGTTCGGTGCGTCGGTCGCGAGCGACTCGCGCGATGAGCCTGGCAGTGTCGTGACGGTGGCGGTGAAGCCGGAGCTGGCGTATATGCTGGTGGATACGCTAGGGGCGCAGGGCTTCGATGCGTGGGTCACGCTGGCCGCGAACCGCGCGGCGCAGGTGACGGTCACGCCGACTCCGCCACCGGCGACGGCGACGCCCATCGTGGCGACGCCGACCGTTGACCCGCGCCCGGTGCAGACGGCGGTGGCGGCGACGGCGACGGCGGCCGCCGCCAAGACTGGCAGCACGGGCAGTGGCAGCGGGACCAGCGGCAGCGGTAGCGGGACCAGCGGCAGTTCGGGGTCGGGCAGCGGCTTCCAGCCCAGCGCGACACCGGGCCGTATCCCCACCACAGGCGGAGAGAAGCCGTAAATGTCTACCCTCGTCACCAACGGCACGTCGCGCGCCGCCGTTCGTCTCAACCAGGGGCACATTGCGCCGGGTGGTTACGACTATAACGACATTGTCACCCAGGTGCAGGACTATTGCGTCCAGAAAGAGATCAACGTCCCGCGCTGGCGCACGGCGACCGAGGAGGACAAGCTCGCCTTCCACGCCAACGTGCTGCGGGCGATGAAGGCGTTGGGCATTCGGGTGGCCGAAGAGGACCGCCAGAGTGTGGCGAGCGAGGTGTCCCAGCGCATCATCGGCATGGGCATCCTTCAGCCTTATCTGGAGACTGAGGGCGTCGAGGAGATCATCGTCCGCGATGGTTTTGTGCAGACGGAGCGCAACGGTCAGATTCAGGATGAGGGTTTGATTGCGCCTGACAAGTATTTCTACCAGCTGGCGCGACGCATCGCCGATCTGGAAGGCAAGGAGTTGGGCGCGGAAGACCCGCAAATCAAGCTGGGTCTACCCGACGGTTCGCGCCTGACGGCGACGATTCCGCCCCTGTCGCGGCGTGGGACGGCTATCAACGTGCGGCGGTTCTCGCTGCGCAAGCTGACTTTCGATGACCTGTTGGAGTCGGGGTCGTGCGATCAGGAGACGGTAGATTTCCTGACGGAGATTGCCGAGTCGATGCGGGTTAGCGTCCTGTTCGCGGGGCGGCCCGGCGCGGGCAAGACAACGTGGCTGAATGCTTTTTCGACGTACCTGCCGACGGCGGTGCAGGCGTCGTGCGTGGAGACGTTCCAGGAGTTGCAGATGGGGGTCGAGCACCCGCTGCACATGGTGGTGGAGGAAGGGACGCAGGCGATGGCCGACGCTATCAACACCATCATCCTGCGGATGCGGCCGGACGTGCTGCTCATCGGTGAGGTTGTGGCGACAGAGGCTATCGAGTACATCCTGGCGTTGAACCTGGGTATCATCGCTCACACGACGACCCACTCCCACAGCGCGCGCCTGGCGTTGACGCGCATGGAGTCGCTGTCGGAGCGGTCGGGTATCCCCTTGAATGAGCGGCGCGACATCATCGGCAGCGGCCTGGGGCTGGTGGTGTATCTTGCCAAGAGCTATGACCCGACGACGAATCGCTATCGGCGCTACATGCAAGAGATGATGGCGGTGCTTGGCTCGGAGAACGGCCAGTATCGGACCAAGGTTCTCAAGCGGTGGACCGGCAACGGTTTCAGCCCGCTAGAGGGCGCCAGTGAGTTGTGGCGGAAGCTATGATCGGCGTTGTCGCGATTGTCGCGTGCTTCGGCATCATTGCCTACCTGGTGTGGGACGAGTATCGGCTGCGCTCGCGGGTGGGCCGCAAGCAGCGAGTGCGCGAGCGGCCGGCGTGGCTGTCGTATCCGCCGCGCACGTATCTTCCGGCGGCGCTGGGCCTGTTGCTGGCGGTGGTGTATCGCGCGCCGCTCATCAGTCTGTTCTTCCTGGCGGCGGGCGTGGGGACGACGTGGTATCTGAGCCGACGGCTGCTCATCGCTGAGCGCCTTGAGATGGACAGGCAGATTCTGGAGCTGGTGGTGGCCTTTCGCGGTATCTACAAGGTGCGGCCGGCGGTGTTCGCGGCGCTGGAGGAGGCCAGCAAGAAAGTACCGCAGCCTCTGGCGGAACACGCGGCGGCCTGCGTGCAGGCCTTCTACGTGACGTCGTCGCCCGCGAAGGCTTATGAAGAGTTGGAACGGCGCGTTCGCAACCCTTATATGGAGCAGTTCGTGTTCATTCTGGAGCGCACCGAGACGGCGAGCCGCGAGGTAGTCTATGCGGCGCTGGATAATCTGGTCAGCCGCATGCGCCGCCACGAGGAGTTGCGGGCCAAGTCGGAGATCAGTCTGGCGGCCATCACGGGTCAGACGACGTTTATCCAGGTGCTCAGCCTGATCATTATCTTCGGCATTGGCATCACGGGTGTGCGAAACTTCTACGTCGACTCGCTTCAGTCGCAGGCGCTATTTGTCGGTCTGGCGAGCGTGGCGCTGGCGACGTCGTGGTACATCGATCGCCGTACCCAGGCCATCAAGGAGCACGTGCTATGAACTCCGGCTTTGGTCTGTTGCTGGTGGGCGTGGCCGTGTCGATTGTGGTGGGCGAGTTCGCGCTCGATTTCTGGGGCAAGTATCGCCGCTTCCGGCCGCAGCGCGGCGGCGCGCCCCGCACGGGGCTGGTGGCGCAGGCGCGCTACTGGCTGGACCGTCAGTTGCACCCCAATTACTACCGGGTGGACCTGCCCCTGATTCGGGATTTTGTGGGTAATCTGCAATTGGCGATGTCGCTGGAGGAGA
>CAZJJF010000354.1:0-863 GCA_964546245.1 uncultured Anaerolineales bacterium | reverse complement strand
CGCTGTCGGGGGCATTGGTGCGCACCTCCGAGCAGTTCCAGGACCGGGGTATCTTCGGGGTGCGGCTGATGCGCCACGTGCGCTCGCGGCTGACGATTGCACCGGATGCGGTGATCGCGGCGCTGGCGAAGGATTTCAAGTCGCCGGAGCTGGACAGCGTGGTATTGCGCCTGGACCTGGCGCGGGACAGCGGCCTGACGGCCGTGGACGCGCTGAACGTGAGCCTGGAAGAGATCGAGCACAAGATTCAGATGGCTCTGGAGCGGGATATTCAACGCTCCCCCATCCACCTGACGATCCCGATGGTCGTTGGCGTGTTCTTCGCGACGCTGGCGCTGGCGGCGTACCCGCTGGTGCAGGGGTTGTTGCAGACGATCACGCTCGAATAGCTGTGTGACCGTTCCGGCCCGCCGCGGTCGGTGTGTCAATGACGAGATGCCCTGCCTTGAGAGGCACCGAAAGGAGACTATGACTATGCTCGCCGAAATGCGCCGTTTCTTCGTTGAGGAGGACGGTGAGATTGTGGAATGGGCGGTGTTTATGCTCATCCTGCTCGCCTTCACCGTCGCTATCATCCTCGCCGTGGGTGACAAGGCCCAGACCATGTGGGAGAATATCCAGACCTTGCTGGACGTCACCGGCGAAGGTCCCTCCACCCGCGTCGTTGGGGCAACGCCTACCGGCTCCCCCCGGTTGCCCCAGCGGCGCGGCTGAGATGTCACTGTCATCTGGAGTTGCTATGCTACGACACGAGCTTCGACGCTTCCTGTGGGAAGATGAGGGCACCGAGGTGGTCGAGTGGGCTGTCATTGCTCTGGTCCTGCTGGCGTTCACTGTACCCGTGATTCTGCTGGTGGGTGGGC
>CAZJJF010000353.1:0-4374 GCA_964546245.1 uncultured Anaerolineales bacterium | reverse complement strand
TTGGCGCCTGCCCTGCCGCCCGACTTTGAAAGAACCCTGGAATGAACCTCCACCTCGGTGGTCGGTGGTCGGTGGTCGGTCGTCATCCCCCTACAGCGCTACCCCCTTCTCAATGTGGCCGCCAAAGGCGAAACGCATCGCCGACAGCAGCTTGTCGGCGTAGTCGGCGTTGCCCCGCGACACGAAACGTCCATACAGCGCCGCTGTCAGCACCGTGGCGGGCACACCCTCCTCGATGGCCGCCAGCGACGTCCAGCGCCCTTCGCCCGAGTCCGACACCCGCCCCGCGAAGCCTTCCATCGTCGGGTCACGCACTAGCTCCGCCGCCGTCAGGTCCAGCAGCCACGACGCGATGACGCTGCCGTGTCGCCACACCTCGGCCACCTCGGTCAGGTCGAAGTCGTACTGGTAGTATTCGGGATTACGCAGCGGCGTGGTCTCAGCGTCGGTCTCGCGGTCGGCCTTGCCCACGTTCGCGCTGTGCAGAATGTTGAAGCCCTCGGCGTAAGCCGCCATCAGGCCGTACTCGATGCCATTGTGCACCATCTTGACGAAGTGCCCCGCGCCGTGTGGCCCCGCGTGCAGGTAGCCCTGCTCGGCGGTTGTCAGTGGCCCGCTGCGTCCCGGCGAGCGCGGTGCGTCGCCCTGCCCCGGCGCGAGGGCGGCGAAGATGGGGTCGAGGCGCTGCACGACCGCCGTCTCGCCGCCGATCATCAGGCTGTAGCCGCGCTCCAGGCCCCACACGCCGCCGCTGACTCCCACATCCACGTAGTGTAGCCCGGCCCGCGCCAGCTCCTCGGCGCGGCGGATGTCGTCGACGTAGTAGGAGTTGCCGCCCTCGATGATCGTGTCACCCGCCGCCAGGACCGTCGCCAGGTCGGCGACGACCGCGTCGGCGACGGCGGCGGGCACCATCAACCATACTGCTCGCGGCGGCGTCAGCTTCGCCGCCAGGTCGGCCAGCGACGTAGCCCCCACCGCGCCCTCCTGAACCACCCCAGCCACGACGGCCGGCGAGTGGTCGTACACCACGCAGGTATGACCGGCGCGCATCAGCCGACGCGCCATGTTAGCGCCCATGCGACCGAGACCAATGAGACCGAGTTGCATCCTTGCCCCCTTCCTTAATACAGCATACAGCCTGACCAGCGGCGGTGTGCTTCGACCCTGCCTGCCCGATATGTCGTGGCCCCCCGCGAACCATGCGAACGACGGCCAGGGGCCGGGGCCCTGACCCTCCGGCCCGCGCTGCCTGGGCACGTCGCAGTGTACCCCAAACCAACCCGCTCGCCAAGCCCGACACGCCGCGTGTTGATTCGCCCGCGCATACGCCTACAATTAGGCTACACCGTGCTACGGCCGACGAGCGGCCCACCCCATGACCATCTCCTTTCGCAAAGTCCTGCGTGACCTGCTCAACCGCCCCCTGCGCTCGGCGCTGACCATCCTCGGCATTATCGTCGGCGTCGCCGGTCTGGTCGCCATCGTCGCCACCGGCCAGAACCTGGTGCGCGCCCAGGCCGCTGCCTTCGCCGCCGGGTCGCGCGCCGACCTGACCGTGTTCACCTGGAACGCCGATCGCGGCCTGGCCCGCGCTGTCGAGGCGCTGCCCAATGTGGCCTCGGCCGAACTGCGCTCGACGCTAGCCACTAAGTGGCAGGTGGGGCGCGACTGGCAAGACGTATACCTCATCGGCGTCAACGATTTCGCGGCCATTGGCGTCAATCGCATCGAGGCCGCCGAGGGCGCATTCCCCAGCGGCGACGAGGTGATGCCGGAGACGGCCGTGCGCGACCTGGCCCGCGTCGCCGTCGGTCAGCCCATCCTGGTGCGCGACCGTCAGGGTCAATCTCACGAAGTCACCCTGAGCGGCTTCGCCTACAGCCCGGCCGCCCTGTCGCCCGCCCTGACCCATCTGGCCGTCGCCTACGCGCCCGCCGAGCGGGTCCGTCGCTGGAACGGCGCGACGGGCGACAACGCCCTGGTGGTGCGCTTCGACGATTTCGCCGCCCGTGAGGAGACCATCACCGCTATTCAGCAACTACTGCGCCAGCGTGGCCTGCCCATCATGCAGCAACAAGTCCGCGACCCCGACAACTTCATCGGCAAACGCGAGCTGGATGCCCTGGTGCGCGTGCTTGGCCTGTTCTCCGCCCTGGGCCTCTTGCTCAGCGGCTTCCTGGCCGCCAACACCCTGTCGGCCATCGCCGCCGAGGGCACGCGCGAGATTGGCGTGATGAAGGCGGTCGGCGCGACGCCCCGCCAGGTGCTGCTCGTCTACCTCAGCGGCGCGCTGACCTACGGCGTCATCGGCGCCCTCATCGGCCTGCCCCTCGGCGCGGTGGTGGGCGCGTGGCTCTATCAGCGCGCCGCCAGCCTGACCAGTATTGGCCCCGAGTACATCGTGTCCCCCCAGGCTATCGCCCTGGGTTTGCTCGTCGGCCTGGGCGTGACGCTGGTAGCCGGGCTGCCCGCCGCCCTATCGGCAGCGCGGGTGACAGTGCGCGAGGCCATGAGCGCGGAGGGCGTCGCCGCCCGTTTCGGCGAGCAGCCCCTGGAGCGCGCCCTGACCCGGCTGCGTGGCCTGCCCCGCACGACCCTCATTGCCGTGCGCAATCTGGGCCGCCGCCAGGGGCGCAACGTCGTCACGCTAGTCATGATCGCCCTGGCGGTTGCCTCCTTCCTGGCCGCGCGCACCACCTCAGCCTCGGTGGACACGGCCATCGCGGCCATCTTCCGCGCCTACAGCGCCGATGCCTGGCTGTCCCTCGGCCCGCCTGTCGCGCCCGCCGTCGCCGGGCAGTTGCGCGCCACGCCGGGCGTCATCGCCGTCGAACCCTGGTCCCTCACCAACGGCTTTGTCCGCCAGCGCCGCGTGCGGGTGTGGGGTGTCCCCGCCGCTACCCGCCTGTACATCCCCAACCTGGTCGAAGGACGCTGGCTGCGCCCTGGCGCGCCCGACGAGGCCGTCGTCTCGGCCGACGTGGCCCACGAGCGCGGCATCCAGGTCGGCGATACCATTGACCTGACCATCGGCGAGCGCGAGCGGCCGCTGACCGTGGTCGGTATCCTGGTCGACAACGCCATCTTCCTGGGCAGCAGCATCGCGGGTAAGGTCTTCGCCCCCATCGAGACCGTCGACCGCCTGCGTGACCGTAGCGTGGCCGACTTCTTCGCCCTGAGCGTGGCCGACCCGCGCCCCGAAGCCGTCGATGCCACCCTGGCCGACCTGGAGGGCCGCAGCCGTGCCTTTCGCCCGGCCACCGAAGCTGCCCACGCCGACCGCGCCGCTGCCGCCAACCCGGCCCGCCTGCTGTCGGGCGCGCTGTGGGCCATGGCCGTACTGGTCGGCCTCATCGGCGCGCTGGGCGTCCTCAACACCCTGACCCTCAACGTCATCGAGCGGCGGCGCGAGATCGGCGTCATGCGCGTCATCGGCGCGCGCGACCGCCAGGTGGCGAGCGTCTTCGTCACCGAGGGCGTCGTTCTGGGGCTGCTGGGCTGGCTGCTGGGCGTCGCCCTGGGCTACCTCGTCGGCTGGGGTTTCGTGGGGGCGCTTGGCCGCGCCTTGTTCCCGATGGCCTACGTCTTCCCCTGGCCGGCCGTCGCCGGCAGCCTGCTGTTCGCCCTGCTCATCGCAGGCGCGGCCAGCCTCGCCCCGGCCCTGGTCGCCGCCCGCCTGCCTGCCGCCACCGCGCTGCGCTACGAGTGAGCATGACCGTCGCCCTCGCCTGTACCTGGCAGCCGCGCGGCGAGTTGCCCCGCCTGCGCCGCTGGCGTGAAACCCTGCTTGGCCTGTACAGCGGCGTGCTCATCGCCCTGCCCCCCGACGCCGACCCCAATCTGGCTGCCGCAGTGAACGACCTGCCTGGCGTGCGCGCCCTGGTCGCCGCCGACTGGTCGGCCGGACGGCAACTGGCCCTGCGCGCTGCCCTGGCGACGGACGCCAGCCACATCCACTACTGTGACCTGGACCGCGCCCTGCACTGGGTCGAGACACGCCCCGACGAATTGCGCGCGGCGGTTGCAGCTTTACAGCGCGTTGACTGCCTCATCATGGGCCGCACCGCGTGGGCATGGTCCACCCACCCGGCCGCCATGCGCGAGACGGAGGCCCTGTTCAACCTGGTCTTCTCGGTCGCCCTGGGGCTGGACGCCGATTTCGGCGCTGGCTCGCGCGGCCTCAGCCGCCGCGCCGCCGAGTTCGCCCTTGCCCACGGCCCCACCACCCATTGGATAGACGCCGCCTGGCCGGCTCTGCTGCGCCGCGCGGGCTACACCGTGGAAGCCCTGGCCGTCGACGGCCTGGCCTGGGAGACGCCCGATCGTGACCGCGCTACGGTGGCCGACGAGGCCACGCGGCGCGACCTGGCC
>CAZJJF010000352.1:0-4411 GCA_964546245.1 uncultured Anaerolineales bacterium | reverse complement strand
CGGCGTCCCGACCGGCAATTGCACCAGGACCAGCATCTGCGGGATGGACCAGCGCCCGTCGTCGACACGCAGGAAGACAGGGCTGCGCATCTCCGGCGGCGACATGACGGGCAGCCCGATGATGTCGCGGTAGAATTCTAATGAGCGGTGGATATCGTGGACCCACAGCACAATTTCGGCCAGACCTCGGGGCGGCATGGGGAATATTCTCCTTGGCGCAGGCAATGGGTGAATGGGGAAATCATACGCCGACGATGGGGCAGGGGCAAGTAGCAGCGGCGTAGGGATGGGACATGCCTCATCTCTACGCCGCTGTCCAAGGTGGGCCTGGCTCGCCTTAGCCCTCAAGCTGCGATCCTCTCCGCTCGTTCGCCAGCAGGCTCTCCTTGCGGTCGAGGCCCCAGCGATAGCCGCCCAGGCCGCCATCCTCGCGCACGGCACGGTGGCAGGGGATGACCAGGGACACCGGGTTGGTGGCGCAGGCGCGGCCCACGGCGCGCTGCCCCCTGGGGCTGTTGAGCAAAGCGGCAATCTCGCTGTAGGTGCGCGTCTCGCCGTAGGGAATGGCCCGCAGCGCTTCCCACACCCGCCACTGGAAGGCCGTGCCCTGGATGTCCAGGGGCAGATCCAGTCGCGGCTCCTCGCCGCGTAGATAATGCAGCACCGGCGCTATCCAGTCGGTCAGCCCACTATCGTCGCGGTGGATATCAGCGGCGGGGTAGTCGTGGCGCAGCTCGCGCTCCAGCGCTGCGTCGTCGTCGCCGAGGCTGACGAAGCACACACCGCGCGGCGTCGCAGCCACCATCACCCGGCCCAGCGGGCTATCGGCTACCGTATAGTCGATGATCATGCCCGCGCCGCCTCGCTTATAGGTGCGGGGTGTCATGCCCAGGCGGTCGGCGGCCCTCTCGTACAGGCGACTGCTAGAGCCGTAGCCCGCTTCGTACATCGCCATCGTTACCGTCTCCTCTGTCCGCAAGGTGGACTTCACGCGCCGCACGCGCAGCGCCTCCGCATACTGGCGGGGCGAGACCCCCATGATCTGCTTGAAGGTGCGCTGCAGATGATGAGGGCTGACGCCCACGGCGCGGCTTAGCTCCTCCAGTGTGACTCGCTCGCCGTCCCGCGCCTCGATGAGGCGCGCTGCCTGGCGCACCCACTCGGCGCTGGCCGTATCGGGGTGCGCCTCGGTCGGGCGGCAGCGCAGGCAGGCGCGGAAGCCCGCCTGGGCCGCCGCATCTGGCGTGTCGAAGAAAACCACGTTCTCGCGGCGCGGCCGCCGCGCCGGGCACGTCGGCCGGCAGAAGATGCCGGTCGAGCGGACCGCCACAACAAAGACCCCGTCGTAGGTCGCGTCCCGCGTCTCAAACGCCTGCCATCGCTCGTTGTCCTGCATCATTGTATCCTCCACCGCCATTATATTCTAGCACAGCGCGGCCTGCTATCCGATTCTTGCGCTTCAAACATGGGTGGCCTGGCCGCGCATCCCACCTGGCATTTCCTGTGGCAGACCGCTAGAATAGGTCTATGCAAGCAGCGCTACCCCTTCCCTGGCGGCGTCTCTTCCAGAGAAACTCGGTCTCCCTTGCCCGCGGCGGCGACGGCGAGCGCCCTGAGCCGGTCATTGTCTATCGGGCGGCTAACGGCTTCGAGGCCGATGTTGTCGTGGGCCGGCTGGCGGCCGAGGGCATCCCCACCTGGCGGCGCTCCGAGAGCCTGGGCGCGGCGTATGGCTTGCTCGTCGGCCCCCTGGCTCAGGTAGATATCCTCGTTCCCGCGACTCTGGCCGACAAGGCGCGCGCGCTGCTGGCGAGCGACAGCGACGACGAGGACGGGGAAGACCACCGACGACCGACGACCGACGACCGCTGACACACGACGCCAGATTGCCCCTCTACTGCCATCACAAAGGCCACGAGAACCGCAAGAACCACACAGGGGGATTAGACCTTCCCTCGCCGTGCGCTTTGTGGCCTTCGTGATTCAAACGGGGCAGAGGACTCTCGATGGGCAACACGCCTTGCAGTCCGGCGCAAGCCGTGTATACTTAGCCCACACTAACCACAATTGTTGCAGTCGCAAACAGGGCGCGCAAGTGCGCGCGCCTGGAGGTTCCCTATGCGTGTCACATGTAAGCAGGAGCATCTGGCGCGCGGTCTCGACATCGTGAGCCGCGCCGTGTCAGCCCGCAGCACGTTGCCCATCCTCGGCAATGTCCTGCTGGCGACCGATGGCGGGCGGCTGCGCCTGTCGGCTACCAACCTTGAGATCGGCATCAACTGCTGGATCGGGGCGCGGGTCGACGAGGAAGGCGCGACAACCGTACCCGCTCGCCTGCTCACCGATCTCGTCAAATCACTGCCGCCGGATCAAGTAGCGCTGGAGTATGTGGAGCGCAATAAAACCCTCAACCTGCGTTGTATGCGTGACGAGGCGCACATCAAGGGCATCGATGCCGCCGACTTCCCTAGCGTGCCAACCTACGAGGAGGACGGCGGGTTGCACCTGGACGCCGACACCTTCCGCCAGATGGTGGAGCAGGTGAGCTTCGCCGCTGCGGTGGACGACTCGCGGCCCATCCTGACGGGCGTGTCCGCGAAGTTCGAGCCGAACAAGCTGACCCTGGCTGCCACCGACGGCTTCCGCCTGTCAGTGCGGACAGCCGAGCTGGAGCATGGGCTGGCCCAGCCGCTGAGCGTTATCATCCCGGCCCGCGCCCTGGCCGAGCTGGCGCGTGTCGCCGCCGACCAGGAGGAACCCATCGCGGTGTCCATCGCCCGCAACCGCAACCAGATTCTATTCCACCTGGCGAACGTGGATCTGGTAAGCCAACTCATTGACGGCAACTTCCCCGACTACAACCAGATCGTGCCCAAGTCCCACAATACGCGGGCGGTGGTCGATACCCGCGCTTTCCTGGCCGCCGCCAGGCGCGCTGCCCTGTTTGCCCGCGACGGCGCGAACATCATTCGCGTCAAGCTGGAGCCGGGCGAGGGCGGCGAGTTGGGGCAGATGACCGTCAGCGCCGTCTCGACGGAGTACGGCGACAACGTGTCCCAGGTGGACGCGGCCATCGAGGGCCAGCCGCTGGAGATTGCCTTCAACGCTAAGTATCTCCAGGACGCGCTGAGCGTTATGGATGCACAACAGGTGAACGTGGAAATGGGCACGCCATCGAGTCCGGGTGTCTTCAAGCCACCCAGCGGCGATTTTACCCACATTGTCATGCCCATGCACATCAGCCGTTGACGGCGGGATGGCACATTATGGCATGCCGACTTGACCTGGCGCGTCGGTGAAAGTATACTTAACCCCTGTTCGTCCCGTGGCGGCGCAGGTCGCCAGTTGAGAGAGGTGAAGGTCTATCAGCACCACAACGCAGCGCGTTAACGAGGAGATTCGGGTCCGGGAAGTTCGCCTGATCGATGAGACGGGCAAGCAGCTGGGCATCTATCCGACCCGTGAGGCCATTCAGATGGCCCGCGACAAGGGGTTGGACCTGGTGGAGGTCGCGCCCAACGCTAATCCGCCTGTCTGCAAGATCCTCGACTTTGGGAAGTTTGCCTTCGAGCAGGCCAAGCGCGAGCGCGAGGCTCGCAAGCGTCAGAAGACTATCGAGGTCAAGACGCTTCGCCTGCGCCCGAAGACGACCGACTATCACGAGGGTTTCAAGGTCAAGCAGGCGCGGCAGTGGCTGGCCGAAGGCGCCAAGGTCAAGGTCATGATTCTGTTCCGTGGCCGTGAAATCGTCGTCTCGGCGGACTCCGCCCGCAAGCAGTTGGCCGATGTGGCCGAGGCTCTGAGCGACGTCGCCATCATCGAGCAACGCCCCGACATTGAAGGCCGCACGATGCATATGCTCCTGGCCCCCATGGCAACCAAGGCTGTCAAGCCTGAGCGCGAGGGTCAGCCCGCTCGCGAGGCCCAACCGGCTCGTGAGGCCGTCACCGACCGGGGTGTCAAGCCCGTTCGCGAGTAAGACCCGCTCTCTCCGTCGCGTCTATCGTATTACGTCGTCACCGACTGCGCGCCCGCCGGCGCCTGGTCGAGTTTGTCCGGGGAGGAGTCGCGTGCCGAAGATTAAGACCCACAAGGTGACTCAGAAGCGTTTCAAGGTCACCGGGACTGGCAAGATTATGCGCGTCAAGATTGGCAAGAGCCATCTGCGTCGCCAGAAGCCGCGCCGTGTCAAAGCCATGTTCGACAGCTACCTCGAAGTCACCAATCCTGGCTTCAAGAAGCGCATTCGTAAGCAAATCCCTTATCTCAAGGCGTAAGCCACCCGCCTCGCTCGCGACATGGTGGCCGCCTCAGGCGGCCATTCTCATGCGAGGCGGCCGGGTCGTCAGGCGGGTTCGTGGACTCCCGCCGACACCCCTCGACAGTCTCTAGGAGGAAAAGTGCCACGTGT
>CAZJJF010000351.1:3275-4415 GCA_964546245.1 uncultured Anaerolineales bacterium | reverse complement strand
CGTGGCGGCGCTGGGAACGGGCTGGGTGAAGACCAGCATCGCCATTGCCATCGTCTATATCCCCATCTTCGCCCGTGTGACACGCGGCCCGGTGCTGTCGGTCAAGGAGACAGAGTATGTGACGGCGGCGACGGCGGTGGGCGTGGGCACGCCGCGCCTGCTGGGCGGCCACATCCTGCCCAATATTACCGCGCCGGTCATCGTGCAGGTGACGCTGGCTCTGTCGTGGGCGATTCTCACCGAGGCGGCGTTGAGCTTCGTGGGCCTGGGAACGCAGTTACCGGAGCCGTCGTGGGGCAATATGCTCAACGAGAGCCGCCGCCTGCTGGAGTTCAACCCGTGGATGGCGGTGTTCCCCGGCCTGGCGATTATGCTCGCCGTGTTGGGCTTCAACCTGCTGGGCGACGCCCTGCGCGACCTGCTGGACCCCCGACTGCGCGGCGCGCGGTGACGCGCCACCGCGCGCCCCTGCGAGCAACAAGAGACCTGACGGGTTTCTGGAAACCCGTCAGGTCTTCGTCATTCCATAGCCTAACCTGGAATAGTCACGGCGCCGACGTCTCGTGACCGCTCCGCAGCCCATATTGGCCGCGGCCATGGAACTCTATCAGACCGAGATCGCGCAGGACTTGAAGCTGCTGGCGGATCTTCGCCTGGACGTTGTGGTTATCAGGATGCAGCCTGGCCAACTCGCATTCATGCTCATACACGTCAGCCAGACTGAACTCCGCCACGCCCAGACGTTGGACCACGCGCAGCACATCCAGCGTCCAACCACGTGACTCTACTCCCAACCGAGCTAGCGGGCTGAGGCGCAAAAAACCGGCTCGGATGCTGGCCTTGGGCAGAACTTGCTCGTTGGCGACCATGCGCAGCTTACCCTCAGCCGGCACCTCTCGTAGCAGAATGTTGCAGCCGACCCACCCTGCGCGTCTGGCCTGTGGTCCAAGGGGCTTGCGCTTCTCTATCATCGATTCCGTGAAGAAGAAGTGCGGCACGAGCAAGACGTTCTGAACCCGCCACCTGGGTGCATACTGCATCACCACGAGGTTGGGCGTTTCATCTTTCCGAATCGCCGCAATCATCGCGTCGTAGGCAGCATCGATTATCCGGTCCTCACTCCACGTTTGGCGGCTTTTC
>CAZJJF010000351.1:0-3265 GCA_964546245.1 uncultured Anaerolineales bacterium | reverse complement strand
TGCCCACACTCAGGACATCGGAAATCGATGGCGCGCGTGTTGGGAGGGGCGGCATGTACCTCATCCGAGGGGCAAGCCACACAGTATAGGTTGTGCCTTGCCCACTCCTCCGTTACAACACGCGCCTTCTGTGACTTGCTCGTGTACCCCTCAGCCAGCGCCAGGGGCAGGTCGAGGTTCATCCTACCCCACCACCCGCAGATCTTTCCCCACAGCGGCGAACTGTTCAGCGGCGAAGGTTAGGTCCTCCTGGCTGTGGGTCGCGGAGGGCATGACGCGGATGCGCGCCTGGCCCAGGGCGACGGTCGGGAAGCCGATGGCGACGGTGAACAGGCCGCGCTCGTAGAGCCGCCGCGCGAAATCCTTCGCCAGCGGCGCGTCGCCGAGGATGACAGGCGTGATGGGCGTCTCCGTCCGGCCGAGGTCGAAGCCCAGGCCGCGCATGGTGTCCTGGAAGAAGCGCGCGTTGGCCCACAGGCGGTCGACCAGGTCGGTGGACGCTTCCATCAAGTCGATGGACGCCAGGGCCGCCGCCGTGTCGGGGACGGTCATGGCGCTGGAGAACAGGTTGGGGCGCGCCCGCGTCCGCACGTAATCCACCAGCAGCTTGGGACCGGCGATGAAGCCGCCCACGACGCCGAAGGCCTTCGACAGCGTGCCCACCTCGATGTCGACGCGACCGTGCAGGCCGAAGTGGTCGATGATGCCGCGGCCGCCGCGCCCGACGACGCCTTCGCCGTGGGCATCGTCCACCATGAGCAGGCAGCCGTAACGGTCGGCTACGTCGGCCAGGTCGGCCAGGGGCGCGATGTCGCCATCCATGGAGAACATGCCATCCGTAACGATGAGGCGGCGGCGATACTCCGTCTGGCGCTCTAGCAGATTCGCCAGCGCCGTCGCGTCGTGGTGAGGGTAAACGACGATCTTGGCGCGGGACAGGCGCGCGCCGTCGATGATGCTGGCGTGGTTCAATTCGTCAGAGAAGATGGCATCCTCGCGGCCGACCACCGAACCCAGGGCGGCCTGGTTGGCGGTGAAGCCGCTTTGCAGGGCGATGACGGCCTCGGCGCCCTTGAAGCGGGCCAGCCGCTCCTCCAGGTCCACGTGGAGGGACATGGTACCAGCGATGGTGCGCACGGCAGCTGGGCCGACACCATACTGGTTCATGGCTGCCGCGGCTGCCTCAACCAGGTGGGGGTGGTTTGCCAGGCCCAGATAGTTGTTCGAGGCCAGGTTGAGGACACGCTTGCCGTCCACCTGGAGCCACGCGCCCTGGGGCGACTCGAGGGTGCGAATCGAGGCGCGTAGCCCCTTGCTCTCCAGGTCGGCCAGCTCGTCGGCCATGAAACGTAGCTTCTCGGCGGTCAGGGTGGACATGGTTACCTCCTAGCGCGCGACTCGTTGCCACTGGTGAAGCGTGAAACGTGAACGGCTTCGCGCGTTCTCACGCCTCACGTTTCACTCGTCACGGATACAGAATCACCTTTCCCACCAGCTCGTGGGGGGACTTCATTAGCTGAAAGCCGGTCTCGAACTCGGCCAGGGGGAAGCGGTGGGTGATAAGGGGCCACAGGTCCACCGCGCCCGTCGCCAGCAGGGCGCGCATGCGATACCACGTGTCCCAGATGCGCCGCCCGTAGATGCCGCGCACTGTCGCGCCCTTGAGCACCAGATGCTCGCCCCATTCGACATTGATGGCCTGCGATGGCAGGCCAAGCAGGGCCGCCTCGCCGCCGGGACGCAGGGCGCGGAAGCCCTGGTCAATGGCGGCCGGGTGGCCCGACATTTCCAGCAGCACGTCGACACCCTCACCATCCGTCAGGTCCTGGATACGCGCCACGGTGTCGGGGTCGCCGGCGTTGAAGGTCTCATCGACGCCCAGCCGCCGCGCCAGTTCCAGGCGCATGGGGTTGACGTCGGTGATGTAGACCGAGCGCGCGCCGACGGCCTTAGCGACCGGGATGGTCATCAGGCCGATGGGGCCAGCGCCCGTGACGAGGACTCGTTTGGCGACCACATTCTGGGCGAAGACAGTATGCACAGCATTACCGAAAGGGTCTTGGAGGGAGGCGATTTCGGGGGCAAGGTCGGGTGGGTTTTGCCAGACGTTGCTGGCTGGCACGACGACGTAGCGGGTGAAGGCGCCGGGGCGGTCGATGCCCAATACCTCGATGCCGGGGGCCAGGTGCTCCTGGCCGTAATGAACGTGGTGGCTGCCACGGCCGAGGATGTGTCCCTCGGCGGACACAAAGTCGCCCCTCTTGAGGCTCTTGACATTCGCGCCGCATTCGACGATCTCGCCCGCAAACTCGTGACCCAGGATGAGGGGCGGCTTGATGCGCTGCTGACTCCAGGCGTCCCAATTGTAAATATGGACATCGGTGCCGCAAATGGAGGACGCTCTCACGTGGATGAGAACGTCGTCGGGACCAGGCTGCGGAACGGGGACTTCGACGAGGCTCAAACCTGGCCCCGCCTCTGCCTTCATGACGGCGTGCATCGTGTCTGACATGGCGCAATTCCCCCTTAGGTCGGGCGTGTTGGGCAAGGATAGCACAACGGCCGGGGCATAGCAAGGGCTGGCTTTGCCGCGCGCCCCGTTTCGTGCTACCATTGGCCGACGCTGTTGATTGCGCTTCGGCGCAGGGTGAGGATCCATGGCTCGCGCCTATCCCCGGCTGCTCTATCCGATCCCGCTACCGCCCCAGTCCGCAACGGATGTGGAGGACCGCAGTCGTGAACATATGCGGCGCTATCTGCGCCATCGTCTGCGCGCCATCGATGCCCAGATCCAGCGCGTCAGCCGCCACACCGAGGCCGCCAGGAGTGACCTGCGCTGGACGCCCAGCCGAGTAGAGGTCATCTGGGATGGTCTGGTCGAACTGGACCATCTGGAGTCCATGCGTGAGGCAATCTCCGATGCTCTCGCCAGTCTTTAATCTGCCACCGTTTGCAGTCGCCCCATGCAGCCATTCAGCCGCTTTCGCGGCCTGTTCATCCTCATCATCCTCCTGACCTTGCCCTTCTACTGCCTCGGCGGCGTGCTGCTGACTGTCCCCACGCGCCTGTCTCTGCCACGCCCAGCCATCACGCCGCAGGTGACGCTGCCGAGCTTCCCCGACCTCTTCCCCCAGCGGCCAACGGCGACGCCTGGGGGCCCGGAACCGGCTACTGCAACCCTCGCCGAACCGCGCGTCCCAACTCCGACGCCCGGCCCCCCCACGGCCCCGCCTGCCCCCCGGGCCGCGCGGCCGACCGCCGCGCC
>CAZJJF010000350.1:0-4426 GCA_964546245.1 uncultured Anaerolineales bacterium | reverse complement strand
CTAGCAGCGCCGCGTCCCCGCCCCCAGCCTGGGGGTCGGAATCTCAACGAGAACGGACGGCTGGACCCGATACGGGCTTCAGTCGTCCGTTCATCGTCACTGACATGCCTGGAGCATTACGCCAGAATCGCCATGCCCGCCGGCGGCAGATCGATCCGCACTGTAGCCCGCCCGTCCCGATAGGCCACAGGAACCGTCTGGTTCTGCGGCGGGCTTGCCAGCTCGGCGTCGCTCCAATCGGAGCGATAGCGATACGTCATGGAGCTTCCGTCGGTGTGCATGCCCTGATCCACCGTTATCTCTGCGCCCCGGCTCTCCGTCCCGTGGCTGTTCAGGACTACCAGGACTTCCCGGTCGTACAGGATACGCGACCAGCCTATCAACTCCCCTGCCCCCGGTAGCGCGAAGGGCAAGCCCAGAAACGACGTCTGTCGCAGATACTGGCGGCCTCGTCGCAGCGCCCGCCCCACCGCCGTAGCCTCCTGGCGGACACGGGCGATAGCCGCGATGCGTCGGTAGGTAGGGTGCGTCGGATCAAAGAAGTGACAGCCCTCGCTGGCGAATGCGCCAAAGGTTCCGCCGAACATTGCCTCGCGGATGTAACGATCGGCGAAGGGCGGCGCGCCGCCGTTCAGTGGCTCGATGGCGGCGTCGTGGCGGTCTTGTGTGCCATCGAAAGCCTGCTCCGTGCCATAGTACAGGCAGGGGATGCCCAGCGCCGTCAGTTGGGCGCCGACAGCGTGGGCTACCTGTGCGTCCCGCGCCGCGATGGTGTTGCGGGCGGCGAAGCGATGCTTACCGTCGCGCCCCACCATATCGTGGTCGTCGAGGATTGAGACGTGGTAGCGTCCCACGACGCGGTGGCTGCCCAGCGAGTCGTGGCCGCCGAACTGGCTGAAGTAGGCGCGGGGATCAAGTTGCCCCCGCACTAGAGACGCCAGCCGCTGTGCTGGCTCGCCGATGTCCAGCGCGGCGTCGATGTTGCGGCCAAAGATGTCCAGGTAGTTGCGCGCCATGTCCGCCCCGCCGGTGACTTCGCCCAAGAGCAGGAAGTTCTCCTTGCCGATGGCCTCGGCGTACTCGCGAATCGCGCCACAGAAGTTGCGCGACGCCTCGAAGGAGACGTGCTTGACCGTATCGATGCGGAAGCCGTCGCAATCGGTCACAGCGATCCAGTAGCGATAGACGTGGATCAGCGCCGACAACGTTGCGTCCGAGCCTGGCTCCAGCTCGTTGAGCTTCAAATCCTTGAGGTCGTAGAAGTCACCGCGCCGAAACTCGGCGCTGGGGTGCAGCGGATTCTCCCAGTTGGCCGGGTCCCAGCGCTGGATGCTGCCGGCCCGCGTGTACCAGTCAAGATTCTGGAACTCGCGGGGCCACACGCCATCATCTACTGATAGGGGGGCCTGGACACTCTGCCCACGGCTGGAACGCCAGCCGTGGACGGGATAGGCTGGCTCGAAGCGATAGGGAAGCTGGTCGCTGGGCGAGCCGTGATCGTCGTAATACCAGTTGTTCCCACTATGGTTGTAGATGATGTCCAGGATGACATACATCTTCCGCCGATGGGCAGCGTCTACCAGGTCACGCAAGTCCTGGCGTGTCCCGAAGCGCGGGTCAACGTCAAGGAAGTTCTGGATGCCGTAGCCGTGGTAGGTTTCCAGGTCAGGTCGCTGCCGCCAGATTGGCCCCACCCAGAGCGCCGTGACGCCCAGCCTTTGTAGATAGCCCAGCTTGCTCTGGATACCCTTGAGGGTGCCGCCCTGGAAGCGCTTGCCGGCCGCCATCCACGCGCCGTGGTCGGCGGCCTGGAACTGGTCAGGCCGCGCGCGATCGAACATTGGCCGCCCGGCTTCCTGGCCATCGCTGAAGCGGTCGGGGAGCAGAAAGTACAGAATCTGGTCCCGCCAGGCAGCTGGGCTGGGCCACACCGAGCCGCGCGGGGTCAGGCTTGTCTCCGTCAACGTGGTCGGTGCGTGGGCTGCGATCCGCGTGGGCATGGGGAGCCTCCTTCAGCGGCGGGTCAAGAGGGTAGACCGGCGGGGCAAAGCGACGCTGATGAGGCCGGGCCGGAGATGATACCCCGACCGGTCCAGAGAGTCAAAAGCATGACCCTCGCCGCCCTCGCCATCGCGGCGGGTCTTGACACATTCTTGATGGAGGTCAGCCAGACGCTGACCCTCTTTTGATTCGCTTCGCGGTACACTGGCAAGGGCAGTCGTGAGAAAGGAGACCTTGATGCTCGACGTAGTGATGCTTGCCCTGGCAGTTGGCTTTTTTGCGCTCACTATGGCCTACGTGCTGGCCTGTGAGCGCCTTTAGGAGCATTGATATGACCCTTGACTATGCACTGGGTGGGCTGGTGACAGCAGCGTTGTTGATCTACCTGATCTACACGCTCCTGCGGCCCGAAAAGTTCTAAGGTGGCGCTATGGATGCCTTCGGTATCGCACAGATTCTGCTGTTCTTCACCATTGTAACCCTCCTCGTCAAGCCAGTGGGGGCCTATATGACCCGCGTCTTCAGCGGCGAGCGCACTATCCTCAGTCCGCTGTTAGGCCCGGTAGAGCGCGGTATATACGCGCTGGCCGGCGTCAACCCGCGCCAGGAGCAACACTGGACGACATACGCCGTCGCCATGCTCCTGTTCAATCTGGCGGGGCTGGCGCTGCTGTATGCCTTGCAGCGGCTTCAGCATCTACTGCCACTCAATCCCCAGGGGTTAGGCGCTGTTGCGCCCGACCTGGCCTTCAACACGGCGGCTAGCTTCGTGACCAATACCAACTGGCAGTCGTACGCCGGCGAGAGCACGATGGCCTACCTGACCCAGATGGCGGGGTTGACAGTGCAAAACTTCGTGTCGGGGGCGACAGGTATTGCCCTATCCATCGCCCTGGTGCGCGGCTTCGCGCGTCATACCACCCAGACCGTCGGCAATTTCTGGGCGGACCTGGTGCGCGCCACCCTCTACATCTTGCTGCCGCTCGCCTTGATCGGGGCGCTGATGCTCATCTGGCAGGGTGTGCCGCAGAACCTAAGCGCCTACACCGCCGCGACTACCGTCGAGGGCGTGCAGCAGACCATCGCCCAGGGGCCAGTCGCATCCCAAGAGATCATCAAGCACCTGGGCACCAACGGCGGCGGCTTCTTCAACGCCAACGCCGCCCACCCCTACGAAAGCCCGACGCCGCTGACGAACCTGATTCACATGGTATCCATCTTCGTCATCGGGGCCGGCCTGACCTACACCTTTGGCCGCATGGTGGGCAACACTCGTCAGGGGTGGGCTATCTACGCCGCGATGATGGTCCTCTGGTTGGCGGGTGTGCTCATCACCTACCCGGCCGAGGCAGCGGGTAATCCGCTCTTCCCGGCCCATGTCAACCAGGCGTCGACCGCGCTACAAAGCGGCGGCAACATGGAAGGCAAGGAGGTCCGTTTCGGCATCGCCAGCTCGGCCCTGTTTACCGTGGTAACAACCGATGCCTCGTGCGGCGCGGTCAACTCCATGCACGGCAGCTACACGCCGCTGGGCGGGATGGTGCCCCTGGTCAACATGATGCTGGGTGAGATCATCGTCGGCGGTGTCGGCGCAGGTCTGTACGGCATGTTGCTCTTCGCTATTGTGGCAGTCTTCATAGCCGGTCTGATGGTAGGTCGGACGCCGGAGTACCTGGGCAAGAAGATCGAGGGCCGCGAGGTGAAGATGACGATGTTGGCGATTCTGATCCTCCCGCTGTCAATCCTCGGTTTTACGGCCCTGGCCAGTGTCGTGCCGGCGGGCATCGCTGGCCCAGGCAACCCAGGCCCTCACGGCTTCAGCGAGATTCTTTACGCCTTCACGTCGGGCACGGCCAACAACGGCAGCGCCTTCGCGAGCCTCAGCGCCAACACGCTGTTCTACAACGTGACTTTGGGCCTGGCTATGCTGTTCGGTCGCTTCTGGGTGATCGTCCCGGTGCTTGCCATCGCAGGCGGCCTGGCGCGCAAGAGGCTGACCCCGACCACAGCGGGCACGTTCCCGACCACATCGCCGCTGTTTGTGGGGCTGCTGGTGGGCGTGATTCTCATCGTCGGCGGCCTGACCTTCTTCCCGTCCCTATCTCTAGGCCCGATCATCGAGCAGTTGATGCTTATGGCGGGGAAGGCCTTCTAGTGCCTTCCCTTGCGTGGAGAGTGACGTATGACTGAGCGAGCCAATAAGGTATCGCTGTTCGAGCCAACGATTGTTCGTCGCGCCGTTGGCGACGCCTTTCGCAAATTGCACCCCAGGGTCATGGTCCGCAATCCGGTCATGTTCGTGGTCGAAGTTGTGGCAGTCGTGACCACCGTGCTGTTTGTCCGCGAGTTAGTTGCGTCGACAGGCGAGGGCGCTCTCTTCGTCGGGCAGATCGCGGCCTGGCTGTGGTTCACCGTGCTGTTCGCC
>CAZJJF010000349.1:0-4433 GCA_964546245.1 uncultured Anaerolineales bacterium | reverse complement strand
CCCGCCCGGCCTGGCTGGCCCTCGCCCACGACAGGCTCGACCGCGCCGTCCTCGCCGCCTACGGCTGGCCCGCCGACCTGGGCGACGACGACCTCCTCGCCCGCCTCCTGGCCCTCAATCTGCGGCGCGCCTCCACCTCGTAGGGACAGGCTCTTGCGGGCAAACGCTGACAGCAGAAGATTTCTTGACAGTCCGCGTTCATCCGCGTTCGTCCGCGGCCAATTCTCCTGGAAACCTCGGCGTCCCGTCGCCTCGCATCGCCATGCTCGTGGCGCGCTTATTGCTGGGCCGGGGCGATGTTCGAGCGCCGCCATTGCTTTCGCCATGTGAGGAGGTAACCCATGCTTCGACCCCAGTCTCTGGTCGCGCTGACGGGCGCCTTCGTTCTGGCCGTCGCCCTGGTTGTGCTCGGCATCGGCGTCGCGCCTGCCAGCGCCCGCCCGCTGCAACAGGCGACGGCGACCTCGACGCCTGCCTGCCAGTCGGGTACGGTGCAGATCAACATCCAGAACTTCGCCTTCGTCCCGTCGACGGTGACGGTCTGCCAGGGGGCGACGGTGCGTTGGACCAATCTGGACAGCTTCTCCCACACGGCGACCAGCAACACCGGGGTGTGGGACAGCGGGCTGATTGGCACCAACGGTAGTTTCAGCTTTACCTTCACGACGCCGGGCGTCTACGGCTATCACTGCACGCCGCACCCCTTCATGGTAGGGACCATCACCGTGGCGGGCGCGGAGACGCCAACGGCGACGCCGACGGCCACCCCGACGCCGACAGCCACCCCGACGCCGACGGCCACCCCGACGCCGACAGCCACCGCGACGGCCACGGCCACGGCGACGAATATACCTGGCGCGACGGCGACGGCCACGGCGACGGCCACCGCCACAGCGACCGGCGCACCCGGCGCAACCGAGACGGCGACCGCCACCGCCACGGCCACGCCTACCGCCACGGCGACGGCGACCGATGGCGCCACTCCGACCGCCACGCCCGACGTGACGGCCACGCCTGACCCGCTATCGAATCACCTCTATCTGCCGCTGCTGCTGCGGCGGTCATAGCCGTAATGCTCGACGGTCCGCTCGCTGCGCGTGTCGGAGATGAGCCGGATGAGGGCGCGGCGATGATAGCACGCGCCTCTTCAGCCCTATGAGGTGGGCTTGTGCAGGCGGCGCTCGATCTCGTCGGCATCGACAAGCTCACCCGCGAACTTGAAGGCCAGGGCGGCGGCCTCGCTGTCGGTGGCCCAACCCCGTTCTACCATCTCCCCCAGCGCCCGCACCATCAGGCTGGCCGAGCGCGCCAGCGTCAGGTTGTCCTCGCGGTTGAGGTCGGCGGCCGTCCAGCGCAGGCCGAGGTCAGCCTCGCTCTGGATGACCGGCAGGTGGGGCAGGCGGCCGAGGACCTGGGCGCGCAGGGCGGCGACGGCCAGTAAATCGCCGAGAATCCACTGGAAGGCGCGCTGGCGCTGGGCGAAGTGGCGGTAGGTCGGCTCGTTGGCCTGGCGGGCGGTGGCCTGGGTGGCGCCCTCGGGGTCGCTGAGGAAGTGGGGTGGCGCGGCGGCGCCGACGGCGATCATCTGGCGCAGGGCCTTGCCGTCGGCCTCCACGTCGTCGGCGGCGATGGCCGGTTGGACGGCGGCCCACCGCTCGGCCTCGCCGTGGACGATGATGGAGCCTTCGCGGGGCGGCTGGTTGTACTTCTGGCGGGTGGCGGCGACGGCCTGGTCGGGCACGGTGACATCCCACAGGAAGCTGGACTTGAGGCGGTTGACCCGCACCCGGCCTTCCAGCCAGTCGCGGTAGCGGCGCAGCCAGATGAGGATGGGGCTGAGGTCGCCCTCACCGCGCGTCGCGCCGATGGGGCGGTTGACGGCGTAGTGGAGCATGACCGGCTCGTCGGGGGCGAGGTCGGGGTGGTCGAGGGCCTTCCAGTAGCGGCCTTCGAGGTCGCCCGCCAACCCTGCTTGCGGGGCACGGGGCAGCTGCCAGTAACCCAGTTCGGCCTCGTAGTCGTCGGGGTCCGTGTCGACGGCGCGGATGCTGGCGGCCGGGATGAGACGCAGGTAGCTGAGGCCGTCGGCGGGGTTGGGGAAGAGCAGGGCGAACAGCTCGCCGGCGCGGGTCAGCTCGTCGCACAGGGGGGCAAGGCGTAGGTCGAGGCGGTTGAGACGATGCGTCCACAGGCGGCGCGTGAAGTCGGCCAGCTCCGGCGAGGCGGTCGCGACGACGGTCATGCCGTCGCCGACGACGTAGTCGGTGGTGAGCTGAACGATGCGGCGGGCCAGGGGATTGACACGCCACGCCTCCAGGGCGTCGCGCAGGTCATCGGCGCGCTCGGCCCAGGCGCGGTCGGCGGGCGTCGCCCCACCAGCGACCTGCGCCCACCAGCGGTCATCGACGGCCTGGACAGCGTGCTGGACGCGGGCGGTGATGATGTCGCCGAAGAGGCGGTCGGCGGCGCGGGCGCGAAGGGAGGTCAGTTGTGAGTGGCTTGGGCTGGACATGGGGAGTCTCCTGGGGCATGGTACGTGAAACGTGACGAGTGAAACGTGAAGCAGATAGGCCCTCTTCTCACGTTTCACGGTTTCACGCAAGGGGGAGGCATGAACTTTCAGGAATGGGAGGCGGGCGCACCTGAGGCTATCCGAGGTGACTCGCTGTGGAAAGCAGAGGCCTATCGGCTGGCGCTGTTTGCGGCGGACATAGGCTGGAGTGATGTGACGGCGCTGGCGGCAGACCACCGGACTCGGTCGCTGGGCGATCAGCTCTACCGCTCCCTTGGCTCCGTCAGCGCCAATATTGCAGAAGGCTACAGTCGGGGGACGGGCCGGGACCGTGCGCACTTCTACGAGTACGCCCTGGGATCCGCCCGCGAGAGTCGCGACTGGTACTACAAGAGCCGTCACATCTTGCCGCCCACTGTCGTGGATCATCGCCTCGGTCTCCTAACCCAAATCATCCGCCCGCTGTTGGTCATGATTCCGCATCAGCGCAAGTCTGGCATCCGAGAGGACGAGGCGAGCTACGTGACGAGTGAAACGTGATCCAGAATAAAACCTCTTCTCACGTTTCGCGTTTCACGCCTCAGTAGCCGCCCCGATCCGCGTCCGCCAGCGCGTCGCCCGCCTCCACCACCGCGCTCACGGCGTGGCCCCAGCCGCGACGGTCGTCGAGGACGGCGCACAGGGCCGCCGACAGCAGCAAGTCGTCGTGGCCGCGGGCGACGAGTCCGTCGTAGCGCGGCGTCTCCCAGACGCCCCAGCGCAGGCGGTCGTGGTCGCTTGCCTCGAACTCGCAGGCAGCCACCTCGTACCAGAACTGGCGGGTGTCAGGCGCGCCGTCGTCGGCATAGTCCTTGAGGCGGCCGGTGTCGATGAGGGCTTGCAGCCGCCAGCCCAGGCTCGACTTGGTGGCGGCGTTGAGGGTAATGGGGACAACACGCGGGCCGAGGGCGCGGGCGAGGAACTGAGCCAACCCCGCGCCGACGCCCGTGGCATCGACGACGATATGGGCGGCCTGCCAATGGTGGGCCAGGTCCACCAGCTGACCGTAGAGGCTGGTGTGGCCCACGCCCAGCCACAGGCGGCGGTCGATGATGCGGTATAGGGGCAGGCCCAGCGTCAGATCGGGGGCGGCGGTGGCGTCAATCTCGACCACGGTTAGGGCCGTCGCATCGCGGCGGGCGTTGCGCTCGCGGTCCTCGCCGCGCCCTGGCGTCGCCTCGGCCGCCGCCCCGCCCACGTCGATGAGCAGGGCATAGGCCCGGCCGGGTGTGGGTGCGGCCTGGCGCGGGTGTGTCCCGCGTAGTTGAGCCTGGCGGACGGCGGGGAACAGCCCGCCCTCGCCCTGAATCTCCTCCAGGTAGTACTGGGAGCGTACCAGGGGATGCTCGCGGCCCAGGCGCGCGACCTGGTCGGCCACATGGCGCGCGTAGGCGGGGACCTCGGCGGCGACCACATCGGCGTCGTAGACGAAGACACGGCGCACACCGTCGGCGGCCTCCTGCTCGCGGAGTTGACGCGCCACGCGGGCCAACAGGGTGCGGTCGGTCCAGGCCGTGCCCCAGAAGACGGTGGTGGCGTGGGTACTGGCAGCCATCGGCGCGAAGTCGCGCTGCCATTTGGTGGGATCGACCGCCTGGGCCTCGTCGCACTCCAGGAGCAGGCTGGCCGTCGCGCCGACGACGTTGGCGCTGGGAGCGGCGGACAGGAAGATGCAGCGCGCCTTGCCAAACTCCAGGATGTGACCCTCGCGACGGCGCAGGTGTCTGGGGTAGGGGAAGCGCTCTTGCAGGCGCAGGCGGCTGTTGAGGGTCTGGGGGCGGTAGGTGGGGCTGGCTTTGATAATCTGCCAGCCCTTGACGCCGCGCAGGATGAGCAGGTAGGCCTCGATGAGCGCGCTAAGCTCGTTCTTGCCTGCCTGGCG
>CAZJJF010000348.1:0-4458 GCA_964546245.1 uncultured Anaerolineales bacterium | reverse complement strand
GAGGTGACGGTCGAGGCCTACCCAGGGCTGAGCGGCGACTATCTGGCGACGCTGCGCGCGGCGGGGGTCAATCGTGTCAGCTTTGGCGTGCAGAGCTTCGAGCCGCGCCTGCTGGCTATGCTGGACCGCGAACACGACACGACGACGGTGGCCCAGTCGGTCATCGCAGCCCACAACCTGGGTTTTTCGGTGGCGCTGGACCTGATCTACGGCCTGCCGTCTCAGACTCTGGCCGAGTGGACGACGACGCTGGCCCAGGCCCTGGCCCTCGCTCCCGATCACCTGTCTCTATACGCCCTCTCCCTGGAGGAGGCGACACGGCTGCGCGCGCTGGTCAGGGCTGGCGCGCTGCCCGCACCCGACGGCGACCTGGCCGCTGACATGTACCGCCACGCTCAGGCGCGGCTGGCCGCGGCGGGCTTTGTCCAGTACGAGCTATCGAACTGGGCAAAGCCCGGCTACGAATGTCGGCATAATCAGGCCTACTGGCGTAACGAAGTGTGGTTGGGTATCGGGGCCGGGGCGTATGGTTCCTACGGGGGGGCGCGCTATGAGAACATTCCCTCGCCGACGCGCTACGTCGAAGCGGTGCGGCGTGGCGGGCTGCCCATCGCCGAGGTCGAGCCGATCAGCGAGGCGACGGCGCTGGCCGAGACGGCGCTGCTGGGGCTGCGGCTGCGGGGGGGTATCGATCTGGACGAGTTCGCCCGGCGTTTCGGCAGGCGATTGGAGGATGTGTATGCAACACCACTGGCGGAGTTGACCACCTGGGGGCTGGTCGAGGTAGTAGGGGGGCGGTTGCGACTGACGGAGCGCGCGCTGCTGGTGGCGAATGAGGTTATGCTGCGCTTCTTGCCGGAAGGCGCAAGTGTCATAAACTAGACACGTCAACAGATTGGGGGTAAACTTCGGCCCGTTGACGGCGGCCACGCGGCCGCCGTGTATCTGGCCCATCGCTATTCCGTCGCCGCCGCGAGGGACCCTTGTCGCGCCTGACTATACCTGCCACCGCCGCCGCTCGCCTTCGTCCGGTGCGCTCGTCCTGGCTACCGTTGCTCGCCATCACCCTGCTCGGTTTCGCCCTGCGTGTGTTGTGGCTTGACCGACAGAGCCTGTGGTATGACGAGCTGTTCACTGTCTGGGCCAGTCGCCTGCCCCTACCCGCGTTGCTTGACGCTGTGGCGGCCGACAGCCAGACGCCCTATCTCCCCTACGTGATTCTGCATTGGTGGCCGGGGATTGTCGGCGGGGAGTTTGCGCTGCGCCTCTACGCCGTCTTTCCCGGTACGCTGGCAATCGTCGCGACGTGGCGGCTGGCCCGGGTGTTCATGGGCACCGGACAGGCCCATCTCGCGGCGCTGCTCGTGGCAACCTCGCCCTTCCTTATCAGCCGCTCGCAAGAGGTGCGTGGCTATACCTGGTTTCTGCTGTTTGGTGTCCTGGCGAGTTACTTCTTCATGCGCCTGAACAGCGGCTCGCGGGCGGCGAAGATCGGCTACCTGATAACGCTGTCGTTGACCTTGCTCAGTCACTACTACGGTGTCTTTCTGCTGATTGGGCATGGCATTACCTGGCTAGGCTGGCGGCGCGTGCACCGGATGCGGCTGTGGCCCGTCGCGGCCGGCGTCGCGCTGGCCTTACTGATATGGTGGAGTGGGCTGGTCGTGGCCAGCGCAGGCTTCTCGGTGCCGGCGCGCCCCTCGCTGCCGCCGACTGTGGGGGTCGGTCGCCCCACCTCCCAATGGTCGTCAGTGGTTCAGGAAGCGACCGCCTTGCTCCAGCATGCGCCGTCGTCGGTGCCAATGGTGGGGCTGCTTAAGGGAACTACCGCCAAGCCTACGCCTGCGCCAGCGGCGACGGGCACGACGAGTCCGGACAAGACGAGCCAGTGGAAACGGCTGTCGGGGCGAACGGTCTTCGAGGTGGCCTCGCAGATGAGTCTGGGCGGCGAGTTTGGCCTCGGTATCGCGGGGCGGCCCCAGTGGTGGAATATCCTGGCGGCGGTGTATCTGGCGACGGTTGTCGCCGCAGGCTTCCTGGCGCGCGGCTATGCTGGCTTCTGGCCGCTGATGACGTGGATTCTTGTGCCAGGGGTAGCCACCTACATCATCGACCGCATGACGGCGATGGGGTTCGAGGCTCGCTATCTGATCATGCTGGCTCCTTTTGTCATCGTCCTGGCCTGCCTCGGCCTGGCGGGCCGTCGCGAGCGATGGGCGGTGGCTGCGATCCTGCTGACCCTGCAAGGCATTGGCCTGTACACGTACTACCACTCGCCCTACGATGCGCGTGATGACTGGCGCTCATTGGTGGCGACTTTGCAAACGGAGCAGCAGGCGGGCGACGGGCTGTTTGCCTTTCCTGCTCATCATTTTGCGATGGCGAGCGCGGTGTATAGCCCTGACTTGCCGGAGGGTGGTGGGTGGGTCTGGCCGGACGGCCAGCTATTGTTGTTGCCGCAGGGGACGCGCTGGCGTGGCTATGGTATGCGCCTGGCGGCCGTGCCCGGCGGCGAGGCGCGGACACGCCTGCTGGACCTGGCGTGCAGCTACGACCGATTGTGGGTCGTGACCTACACGTCGCGCGTAGACGGCGACAGTACGAAGGTTTTGCAGCAGCTCGACGATGCGATGAATCGCGTCGAGTCGTTCGAGTTTCAAGGCCCCAAGGGACTACGGCTGTGGCTCTACAACGGTTGCCACACGACCTCAGGGCCACCGGGTGGCGGCCAGCCTGTCGCGGCTGGGCGCATTCCCTAGAAAACGGTTGAATCGGCCACAATGTACTCCGAGCCTGAGACGACGGACGCGACCATCGAGCTTGGTCTCGACCCAGTCTCATTGAGCGAAGGGCGGGCGGGACTCCGCGTCGCACTCCAATCTCGCGATCTGCGCCTCCTGGCGGCAGGCCTCGCGGTCTCGCAGCTGGGCGATAGCTTCTTGCTCGTCGCCCTGCTAATCATTGCCCGTAGCCTGACTACCAACCCGCTGGCTATCTCGCTGCTGGCTGCCTCCATCGGCCTGCCGGTGGTCCTGTTTGGCCTGTTTGCGGGCGTACTCATCGACCGCTTCGACCGCCGCAAAGTGATGATCCTGTCGGATGTCATTCGCGGTGTAGCGGTCCTATTTCTGCTGCTCGTTCAGGACGCCAGCGATCTGCCCATCATGATGATCGTTGGCTTTATCATGGGCACGGCGGGGGTTCTGTTCTTGCCTGCGCGCAACGCGCTGCTGCCGCGCATTGTGCCCGCCGAGGGCCTGGTGGCGGCCAACATGCTGCTCGAGGCGACGCAGATCGCGGCGCTGGTTATCGGCCCTGCCCTCGGCGGCCTCTTCGTCACGCTGCTTGGCCCCCAGGCGGCGATCCTGTTCGACTCTGCGACCTTCTTCGTTTCGGGATTCAGTATATTCATGCTCAGCACGCGCCACGTCCGGATTCACAGCGAGAAGCTGACATCGCGCCAGCTCCGCGACGAAATGATGGAGGGGCTGCGCTACATTCGTCACAACCAGCTGTTGTGGCGGCTGATGCTGGCAGGCGCGGCCAGTATGCTCGGCCTGGGCGCGGTTATCATCCTGGGCACAGTTCAGATTCAGGATGTGTATAGTATTGAGGCCAGCGGCATTGGCGCGCTGCTGAGCGTGCTCGGTCTGGGCATGGTCGTGGGCGGCGCGGCGGTCGCCACGCCCTGGGCTCACATCTACCCTGCGCCTTTCGTGGGCGTCAGCATGGTGCTGCTGGGGTCGAGCCTGGCCTTGTTTCCCTTCCTGGGCGATTTTCGCCTGGCGTTGATGGCTATCTTCATCACGGGCGCGAGTCTCATCTCGCTGCGTTCGGTAGTGAGCGCGCTCATGCAGATGAACGTGCCGGATGACCGGCGCGGTCGCGTCGAAAGCGCCAACAATGTGGTGATGGCGGCCTCGTATAATGCCAGCCTTATCGCGACGGGCGCATTGGGGATTGCGATTTCACCCAGCTTTCTGTTTCCACTGGCGGGCGCTTTCGTGCTGGGGGCAGGTGTGTTAGCCTTCCAATCGATTCGCCGCCTTCCTTCGCCCGCCGCCAATTACTAATTTGCCGCTATGCCACGACTTCTGTTGCCGCCACCCCATTGCCCCGCGTGTGGGCAATCCAACTCTGAATTGCTGACCAGCTTCCCCGGCCCCATCGGTGAGCGTGTTGTGCAACTCATCCAGCGCGACTATCCCACCTGGATCGAGGGCGATGGCGTATGCGACCGCTGCGAGAACCGCTATCTGCAAGAGGCGCTCCGCCAGTTGGCGCGGGAGAACGTCTGGGGCGAGCTGAACGAGTATCGCGAGATCGTCTACGACGACAACCTGGCCCATATTATCCCGACACCGGAGCGAGTGCACGCCAATCCACTGTATACGGGTCGCGGTTTGACCATCGCCTTCATCGACTCCGGTTTCTATCCTCACCCTGATTTGATGCGCC
>CAZJJF010000347.1:0-4529 GCA_964546245.1 uncultured Anaerolineales bacterium | reverse complement strand
AACCCCACTGGTGCATACGCTGGGCGAAGACGGTCTGGGCCTCGTCGAAGGCGGCCGCCTGCCCGGGCCCCTGAACCTGTGGCTCATTATAGAACGTCCAGGCGTCGACCACGCCCTTGAGGTCCTTGAACTTGGCGTTGATGGTATCGGCATAGCGCAACGCGCCGTCGACAGTGATGGGTTCCTCGACTGAGTAGCGACCGATGATGAGGGTGCGGGGGAGCTTGGCCTTGATCTCGCCGGGCAGCTTGCCCGACGGATCCATGAGCAGCACGGCGGGCGGCTGCATGGCGAGAATGGCATCGCGGGCAGCGTGGCTCTCGCGATAGAGGCCGATGCCAAGCTTGGTGAGCGGGCCGTCCGCGTGGGCCAGCGTCACAGACCAGAGGGCGAATAGTACGCCAAGCAGCGCGGCCCAGCGAATCCGTCGCGGGGGTACTCGTGTCATTCTCTCCCGTCGCCTTGCGTCGTATGGGACGAGACGGCTGGGAACAGCAGCCAGCGTTCGTCGGGTGGCTACAAGCGTGCGGCGGCGGGCACACTCTCAAGCGGGCAGACCTAGCGTCCCGCGCATAATGGGGTATAATTGTACCCGTTTGCGCCTGGCGATGCCAATGTCTACGCCCAATATAACGTCGAACGACCGCAATGGTTACGGTCACGTGGTCTGGCATAGCCGCTGGCGCCATTCATATCCACACTCTCGCCCCATCAGGAGGGGACATGGATCGCCGTATTGACTACTGGCACTCACCCCGCATTGGCATCGACATGCCCATCGTCGCCTATGGCTGGGCCGGGCCACCCTTGCTCATGATGCCGACTGCGACCGCCGACTTTCTCGAATACGAGCGCTTTGGCATGATCAACACCCTGGCCCCGTTCATCGACGCCGGGCGCGTGCGGGTCTACTCCGTCAGCAGCGTCAATCAGTATTCTCTCTTCGACTATAATCAGGCCCCCAACATCCGCACCGCGCTGCTGACAGCCTACGATGAGTACATCACCCAGGAGGCCATCCCCTGGATTCGGAACCACAGCGGCGACCCATGGGCCATGCCCGTCGTGACCGGCATCAGTATGGGCGGCTACACGTCGGCCAACACCTTTCTGAAGCACAGCGATATCTTCCGCGGCCTTATCGCCATGAGCGGCTCATACGACATCCGCAGCTACTTCGGCGGCTACTACGACGACAACCTGTACTTCAACAACCCCATCGACTACCTGCCCAACCTCAACGATGACTACCACCTGTCGCGGCTGCGCAACCGCTCCATCATCCTATACACCGGCCAGGGCGCATTCGAGGATCCGCCCCGTACCTATCACCTATCGGACCTGCTGCACGCCAAGGGCATCGGCCACTGGCTGGACGTGTGGGGTCACGACGTCAATCACGACTGGCCGTGGTGGCACAAGGCGATGCCTATTTATGTAAACAGGCTGTTCTAGGTGGAAGCGCTGAATCGCTCGCGCGGGATGATCTCATCCCGCGCCAGTCGAGGGGTGGCCTAACTGTTCGCGCTGAGCGGAGCGGACCGCTGGCCCGTCCCTATTCTACCTTGAGGCGGTAGCCGCGACCGCGCACGGTGGTCAGGAAACGCGGCTGGCGCGGGTCTGGCTCGATCTTTTCGCGCACGCGCGCCACCAGCCGTTCGATGCGGTCGTCATCCACCTGGTCGATGTACGACTCCCCCCACACCTTCTCGACAATCTGATACTTGTCCACGATCTGACTACGGCGGTCGTTGAGCAAGGCCAGCAAGCGGTACTCCAGGTCCGTCAGCGGCGGAATGGCCCGCCCGTTGACGTAGACGTCGCCACGCTCGGTATCGACGCGCAGGCCCTCGCTGTGCGGCTCAATGCGACGCTCACGGGCGATAAAGGCGGCGAACACCGGCGCGAACACGGCCAGGCCTCGCTCCCCGACGCGGGCCAGATGCTTAGCGATCAGGGAAGCCCTGGCTGATTCGGGGGCTGGCTGCCCAGCCAGGATTGCGACCAGCGCCTCACGCTCGCTGTCGAGCAGTTCGTTCCAAATACCCGCACACTCGGCCTGCACGTTGGGGGCGTGGTTGAGCGCGGCTGAGGCCAGTCGCCGCCGCTCATCGCCGCTCACGCCGCGCTCGTCCGCCAGCTCGCCCAGCAGATAGACCAGCGCCCGCAACAGCCCAGGGTGGCCGTCACCCTGGCCGTAGGCGAAGCTGTGATCAGCATCGTCCAGGCTCACACCGCGCTCGGCAGCGTAGCTATCCAGCTGCGCCCGCGCCTCGTCGGCCGTCAACAGCGACAGGTAGCGAGTGGTATAAGCGAACAGCTCGTAGAACGGCTCTACATCGGCGCGGATGACGGACGGACGGTGGGTCGTCGCAGTGACGTAGGTCAGGGCGGGGCCATACTGGTCAGCCAGGCCGCGCAAGTTAAGAAAGACGCGCGCGTCCAGCCGCCGCAGCAGATTGTCGAACTCGTCCAGAAGTAGAACCACACGACCCGACACGCGAACGACGGCGGCCAGGGCCGCGACAAAGGCGTAGGCGTCTTCGATCATGGTGGTCGGCGCGACGAGGGTGCGATGCAGGTCAGTCACCTCAGCGCGCACGGGGCTGTCAGGCGGCAGGGTGTCCAGAGCCGCGCGTATGATCACCTCATAGAAACCCAGCTCGGTCCACTCCAGCACCCGGTTGCAATCGACGTAGACCGCCAGGCGTCCCGGCTCGGCCTCGCCCACGGCGCGCAGAACGGCGGTCTTGCCCATATTATTGATGCCGATGATGGCGCAGTGGTCGCCGCGCTGGAGAGCGCGGTGCAGGGCGGCCACGTCAGCGGCACGGCCAACGGGCAAGGCTGTGAGTTGCGAAGCAGTCATACGCGGCTTCCACCGTGGCGGATAGGCCCAGGCGGGCCAGGGCGTATTATACGGACGCTGCACGCCACGGGCAAGCCATCGCGTGACCTAAGGAAACCCGCCCTCGGCCCATTCCCAGGGCGAGACATTGATGCCGTGCAGGCGAATCTCCCAGTGCAGATGGGGGCCGGTCGACAGGCCCGTACTGCCAACGCGGCCAATGACCTGGCCGGGTCTGACCGCCTCACCCGCTGATACCAGTAGCTCTGACATGTGGAAGTAGCCCGTGTAGACGCCCATGCCGTGGTCGATGAACACGGCGTTGCCGCGCACGGTCAGCGGCTCGGCCAGGGCAACAACCCCATGCGCAGCCGCGCGGACTGGCGTACCGGTGGCCAGGCCGTAGTCGATGCCCTCGTGGTAGCTGAGCTTGTCGCTGCCATTGTAGCGCCGCCGCTCACCGAAGTCGGCGGTAATGGAGCCGCCGTCGGGCGGCATGAATGTTCCCGCCCACAAGGGAAGCGGCTCGCCGGTCTTGAACATGGCCTCAAGGCGCGCAGCCTCGCCCTCGACCAGTTCCGGCGCGAGAAGCTGACTGGTCTTGGGGCCCAGGTAGAAGTCCTCGACGGGGTAGCGCCCGTCGCGCACCACGAGGGGCAGCCGCAGAGACGTGACAGCGCCTGACCCAGTCGTGGCCGTGATGACGACCGTGTGCTGACCGAGAGTGGCGAGGGGGCCGGCAGCGAGCAACGCCCACTGCCCGCCCTGGCCGTCACCCGCGAAGCGCAGGGTCTCGCTATCGAAGGTTCCCGCCAGCCGCGCCGGTTCGGCCAGTCCTATCGCCAGCTTGACGGTCTGGCCCTGGGCAGGCTGCGAGGGCGTCAGGCGCACGGTGGCAAAGGGCGCGGGCAGGGATGGATCGCGGGCGGGTAGCGGCGTTGGTTCGGCCGGCGCGGCCGGCGACACCGCCCCATCGCCACTGGGGATGACAAGGCGCTGGCCGACCAGGATAAGGTTGGGATTAGTCAGGTTATTGGCGCGGGCGACGGCCTCGACGCTCATACCCCAACGCGCGGCAAGCTGGCTCACCGTGTCGCCGGGGCGCACGACGTATATCTCGCCCTGGGCGTGGGCAGCGAGCGCGGTTGTAGCCAGGGCGGCCGCGGCGAATACGGCGACCAGCAGGGCACGCATGGGCTGGCTCCTAGCGGGCGCGCGCTGTCTGCGCCTTGAGGGCGGCCGCCACGATGCGGTCGGTGGCGATGCCCTCGGCCTGCCCTTCAAAGTTGAGGATGACGCGGTGGCGCAAGGCAGGCGGCGCGGCGGCGGCAATGTCGTCGAAGCTGACATTGTAGCGACCGTCCAGCAGGGCTGCCACCTTCGCCCCCAGAATCATGGCCTGCAAGCCGCGCGGGCTGGCTCCATAGCGCACGAAACGGCGAGTGACGTCGGGCGCGCCCGCATCTTCGGGGTGGGTCGCCATGAGCACGCGGGCGGCGAACTCAGTCACATGGCCTGCGATGGGGACCTGGCGCGCCAGTATCTGCATGGCGCGAATCGTATCGGCATGGGCGACAATGACCGGCGTCACAGCCTGGGCCGTTGTGGTACGGTCGGCAATCTCCAGCAAGTCCTCGAGGTTGGGATAGTGCACGTCGATCTTGAAGAAGAAGCGATCGAG
>CAZJJF010000346.1:0-4531 GCA_964546245.1 uncultured Anaerolineales bacterium | reverse complement strand
CCTCCCTCTTCACGGACAAGCCGCCGGTGTACGCCATCATTCGCAACCCCACCGCTGGGGCGTGGTCCGCCCAGGCGTTTGGCGCTGACGTTCCCGAAGGCGTCACCAGCTACAGCCTTGTCGCCTCCACCCGCGCCGCTACGACGGGATCGGCCGTCTCGGCCCCCAGCGGCGGGATTCCCTTGCCGCCATCGGACAGTCGCCAGGGGCTGTTCCTCCTTCTGGGCGTGCTGCTGGCGGCGGCCGTGGGCGCAGGCCTGGTCGTGGCGCTACGGCAGTCGCCGTCTTCCCCAGCGGCGACCCCCAGCATCGGTTCCTTGCTCGTCCAGACGCCGGGGCAGGCCACGCGATCCATCCCCCTGCGCCAGCTTCCCATCGACATCGGCCGTCTCCCCGGCCAGGCAGTCGTCCTGGCCGACTCCGAGGTGTCGCGCCGCCACGCGCGCCTCTATCTCGACCGGGGCGCCCTCGTCGTCGCCGACCTGGGCAGCGCCAACGGCGTGTACGTCAACGGCCAGCGTATCGAGCGGCAGCGTCTCCAGCCTGGCGATACCGTCCGCGTTGGACAAACGATCCTGACCCTCGAGTGGCCAGGCAACGTAACGCGCTGAAGAGAGGTAGCCATGCGACAGCGTTTCGTCCCCATCGTCCTGCTCAGCCTGTGCCTGGTGGCGCTAGCGCCGCTCCCCGCTCTCTCCCAGGGCGCCGGGTCGCCGCAAGTCGCGATTAGCCAGATCGACGCTAGCCGCTATCCAGATATGACGCTCTATCTGGCCGTCAACGATGCCAATGGCGTAGCCATCTCTGGCCTTGCTCCCGACGCTTTCCAGCTCATCCAGGACGACAAACCCCTCACCAGGTTCGACGTGCGTCCGGTGGAGCGAACGACGCCGCTGACCCTGGTCATGGCACTGGACACGAGCAACAGCATGCGCGGGATGCCATTAGAGGCCATGAAGGCCGCCGCCAACGGGTTTATCGACGGCCTGGGGCCGAACGATCGCCTGGCCATCTACAGCTTCAGCGGCGACGTGGCCCTATTGCAGGACTACACCGCCGACCGCGATCTTCTGAAGTCCAAAGTCGCTGCGCTGTCCACCTCAGAAGCAACAGCCCTATATGAGGCAGTATATCAGGCGGCGAACCATGTAGACACGGCGGCGCCAGGGCGCAAGGCGCTTGTGGTGCTGACCGACGGCAAGAACGAGCCTTACAACCGCACACCGCGCACTCTCGACGAGGCTATCACCCAGGCAAAGTCAGTGGGCGTGCCTGTGTATACCCTGGGGTTTGGCGGTGTCCAGGATGAGCCACTGACGCGACTGACGCAGGAAACCCAGGGGCAGTACCTCCGCGGGCCCTCGGCGGCCGAGATCGGCGCGCTGTTTGCCCAACTGACCGGTCAGTTGCAGATGCAGTACGTCGCCACATTCCGGGTGGACAATCCCACCTCTGGCGATCACAGCCTGGAAGTGGAAGTCGAGACCACGGAAGGAAAGGCGCGCACTGCCCAGCCACGAGTCTATACCGTGGTCTATGTCCAGCCGACCGCGGTTCCTACTGCCGTGCCCACCGCCGCGCCGACAGCCGCCCCCACCACTGCGCCTACGGTGGTGGCTCTCGCCATACCCGCCGCTACGCCTGTCATGATAGTCGAGGAGGCGCGGACCGGCTTATCCTGGTGGCTCCTGCCCCTGCTTGGCCTCGGTCTGGTGGCAGCGGGCGGTAGCGCATATTACTTCGCTCGCCAGAACCGCGCGCCCCGTATCTGCCCAACCTGTGGGCGGACGATGGACCCGCGCTGGAAAACGTGCCTGTTCTGCGAGCAAGGCATCGCGGTGGCGCCCCACGAGCCGGAGACGATGCACGGCATCCTTGTCCCCCAGCCCGCCGCTGGATCGGCCGACACGAGCCTCTTGGCTCACGCCGTCGAGGCCACGCCGACCGTCATTCTGAAGGACCAGCGTACCCCACCCGCCCTGGCATGGCTCATTGTTGAGAAGGGCGTGCACGCGGGCCACGAGTTCCGCTTGAACGCCACCGATACAACTATCGGCCGTGCGGCGCAGAACGACATCGTCCTCGACGACAGCGCCATCTCCCGCAACCAGGCTAAGGTTCGCCGCGAAGGAGACGCCTGGGTGCTTTACGACATGGGGGCCACCAACCCCACCGAGGTCAATGGCCAGACCATCACCCGCCATGCGTTGCGAGATGGAGAGCGGGTGACGATGGGGGAGACGGTGTTTGTATTCAAGGACATAGGTCAGGTATGAACAGCTGCGCGGTCGACGTTGGACTGGCCTCGCGCCCGCGAGGCGCCGCCCGCCCTAACCAGGATGCGGTCGCGTTGCCGACCCAGGTAGACCCCGCCTGCCTGGCCCAGTATGGCTGTCTGTACATCGTGGCCGACGGTATGGGCGGCCACCAGGGCGGCGAGCAGGCCAGTGCGCTGGCGATCAGCACGACGCTCCAGGGCTACTACGCGCAGGTCGGCGCGGACCGTGCCGAGGCGTTGCGTGCCGCCGTAGCGGAGGCGAACGCCGCTGTGTATCGTCAGGCGCAGACGCCCGAGACCGAGGGCATGGGCTCGACCCTGGTTGCCGCTCTTATCCTGGGCAAGCAGCTTGTGGTTGCCCATGTCGGCGATAGCCGCGCATATCTGGTGCGGGGTGGCCAGGCTGAAGCCCTCACGCGCGACCACAACTGGGGCACAGAGGTTCTGCCGGACATTGTCGCGGCGGAGGATATTTCAGCGCACCCCTATCAGCGCCTTCTGACGCGGTCCATCGGTACGCAGCCGACGGTGCGTACCGACGTCGCCCATATGACCCTAGCCCCGGGTGACCGCGTCGTATTGGTGACAGACGGGGTGAGCGGAGCGCTTGCCGACCGCGACATAGCCTCTCTCGTCAGCGCTAGTGCGCCCCAGGCCGCTGCCGACGCCCTGGTGAATCTGGCCGCTGCTCGTGGCAGCGATGACGATACCACGGCGTTGGTTCTCGCGCTGCAGGGTGTCGCCCCGTCGCCGCTGCCGTCACAGCCAGCCGCCACGACCCGTCGCTCCGCGCTCACCGGTGTGGCCCTGGCTGTTCTCATCTTCGCCTGCCTTGCCGCCAGTGGCTGGCTGGCGGGGCGGCGGCCAGGGGAAGAGCGCGCGCGACAGGTGGCCATCAGCCCGCCTACTGCCATTCAGCCCGACAGCGTGCGGGCAACTGTCGTGTCCCCGACGGTGCGGCCCACGACGGTAGCCCGCGCGCCCACGGCGACGGCCCAGGCGCCAGCCGGCGCGGCGCGCCCGGTGCCCCAGCCGTCCTCGGTGCCGGTGGCGCGCCTCAAGGGCGACGTTAACGGCGACGGGCGCCTTGACATTCGCGACCTGGCGCGGATAGGCACAGCCTACGGTCAGGAACCGGCGGGCGACCGCGCCGCCGATGTGAACGGCGACGACAAGGTGGACATTTTCGACCTGGTCATTGTTTCCAGCCAGATGGACGCGCCCTAACGTGGCCTCGCCACGCTCGACTCGTCCAGACGAGGATAGTGTCATGAGTCAGGACATGCAGCCGCACGTGGGCGCGTGTACCGATGTTGGGCAGGTTCGCAGGCAGAATGAGGACTCCCTCATCGAGCCGCCGCCTACCGTCGCGGTCGAGACCTTGCAAGCTAAAGGCCTTCTGTACGGCGTGGCCGACGGCATGGGCGGTGAGGCGGGCGGCAAGGTGGCTAGCCAGACGGCCGCCGCCGCCGTCGCCGCCCAGTATTACCGCGACCCCGATACCGACATCGCTCGCAGCCTGCGCCGCGCCGTTCAGGAAGCCAACCGCGCCGTCTACCAGGAGACACAGCGTAACCCGGCCCTGTCGCGGATGGGCACGACCATGACGGCCGTCGTCATCCGCGGCGACAGTCTCACCCTGGCCCACGTCGGCGACAGCCGGGCCTACCTGATCCGCGGCGGCCAGGCCCAAATGCTGAGCGCGGAGCACACCCGTGTCGCCGAGCTGGTGCAGAGCGGCGCGCTGACTCTCGAGCAGGCGCAACGCCACCCCGATCGCCACGTCCTGACCCGTGCCCTGGGCGCCGACCCTCGCGTCGACATCGACGTGCGCAGCGAGAAGCTGCTGCCGGGCGACCGCGTTGTGCTATGCTCCGACGGCTTGAGCAACATCGTCGAGCCGCCCGAGATCCTGGCCGCCGTCGAAGCGCAGCCGCCCGACGCCGCCGCTCGCACTCTGGTCGCCCTGGCCAATAAACGCGGCGGCCCCGACAACATCTCGGTGGTAGTCGCCCAGATCGGGAACGTTGCGCCCGCGCCGGTCCAGACGCGTGCCCCTGTGCCCTGGCTGCTCCTCCTGGTCGGCGCGGCCCTGGCCCTGGCTCTCGTCGTGGGCCTGGTCGTCTTCGCCAGCAATGTGCGCGCGAAGGGAGGCGGCAGCGCTACGGCCACTGGTCTGGTGGCCGTAGCCGTGGTTCCGCCCACAACGCCGACTGACACCCCGACCCTGGCTTTGACGCGGGCGGCCATGTC
>CAZJJF010000345.1:0-4602 GCA_964546245.1 uncultured Anaerolineales bacterium | reverse complement strand
GGCGCGGGCAAGACGACCCTCATCAAGCTGCTCACCCGCCTGTACGACCCAACGGAGGGCGCGATTCTCCTCGACGGCATCGACCTGCGCGAGTACGACCTCGACGACCTGCGCCAGAAGATCGGCGTCATCTTCCAGGACTTCGTGCGCTATCAGGCGACGGCACGCGAGAATATCGGCTACGGCCAGATCGACTACATGGATGATGAGGGGCGCGTCCTCGACTCGGCCGAGCGCGCGGGCGCGGCCTCCCTGTTGGAGGGGCTGCCCGAGGGCTACGACACGATGCTGGGTCGCTGGTTCGAGGGGGGCCACCAGCTGAGCGGGGGCGAGTGGCAGAAGGTGGCCCTCGGTCGCGCCTTCATGCGCGACAGTGAGGTGCTAATCCTCGACGAGCCGACCTCCGCCCTGGACGCCGAGAACGAGGCGCTCGTCTTCCAACGTTTTGGCGAGCTGACCACAGGCAAGACGGCGGTGTTCATCTCGCACCGCTTCAGCACGGTGCGCATGGCCGACCGCATCGCCGTCATCCAGGATGGCGGCATCCGCGAGCTGGGCAGCCACGAGCAGCTGCTGGCCCTGGGCGGAACCTACGCGCGCCTGTTCAATCTCCAGGCGGCAGGCTACCGCTAGGGCGACCACCGACGACCGACCACCGACGACGGTAGCTCTCGCCCTGGTTCATAACACGAAGGCCACGAAGGCCACAAAGGCACAAAGGCACGAAGCGGAGACTTGTATATCTCCTTCGTGCCTTTGTGCGAAGGCAACAGCCTCCCTATTGGTAGGAATGGCGCTATCCTCGTCCTATTCCCAGCGCGGAGATAATTCCCTACCCCTTGCGGAACCAGTCCCACGAGACCTTGAACAGGGCGGCCTGGCCGGCCGCCAGCAGTAGCAGGAACAGACCTAGACCTAGCAAGGTCATGGTCAGCAGCTGTGGGGCGCGGGCCTGGAGCCGCTGCACAGCGGTCTGAGTCGCCGCCAGGCGCGTCTCGGCCTGCTGCACGTTGACTTGAAGCGCCTTGGCCTCGGTGACGACATTACCCACGGCGGCTCGCGCCCGACTGCCATCGAAGGTGCTGGCGTTGATGGTCGACTCGACCTGGGCGAAGCCGTTACTCAGGCGGTCGATGCGGTCGGTGGCCTCGACCAGCTGAGGTGGCAGCGGCTGGAGGTTGACCCCTGGCAGGCGGTTCACCGTGGTGAGGGTGGCTTCGAGCGCCGTGATGCCCTGGCTCACTGTGCCCAACATCTCGCCGACGCGGCCAATGGGCGCGGCGAGCTGCGACACCTGCGCGTCTAGCTGCGCGCCACGGGCGTCGCTGGCCGTCGCCACGACCTGCTCGACGCGCTCCAGGCGCTGCACGACATCGGGCATCTGAGTGTTGACGGCCTGGACGGTGCGGTTGATGACATTCAGGTACTGATCGGCCACGGCCAGGCCGGCTACCGTGCCCTCAATGATCGGTGGGCGGTAGACGACCGTGCCGATAAAGCCACCCACGCACACCACAAAGCCGAACACAGCGAGAATCATCAGCACAACAGCTACGATCTTGCGTAGTGTTGTCATAGCGGCCTCCAAAGAGTTGATGGGCAAGGCGCGGCCTTGCCAGGCGGTAGCGGCATTCCGGGGGCGAAACCCACGTCACCATGATAGCTGCCGTGGTTCAGAAAGACAAGGCGAAGCGCTGCTCGACGACCGACCACCGAGAATCGCTATGATCCGTGGTCGGTGGTCGGTCGTCAGTGGTCTACTTGAGGGATGCCAGCATCTGCGTGGTGGCCGCCACCGTCTGGCGGCGCTGCTCTTCGGCGGAGATGGTGGCCGGGTTATCGCCCCGCTGGGGGCCATAGTCGCCGAACTGGGCGTGGTTGCCGCCTTCGATGGGCACGAAACGTGTCGTGGGCGGCAGGAGCGCCTGCGACGCCTCGATACTGGCCGGGGTGGCCCGCCCGTCGAGCGCGCCGTAGATAGAGACGACCTGGCCGTTCCAGGCGGCGAGGCTGGCTGTGCCGGGCGGGTAGGCCCCCCACAGCGCCAGACTCTGCACCGCTGTCGGGTGCGACGCGACGAACTGCGCCGCCATGGCCCCGCCCAGCGAGTGGCCGCCGATAGCCCAGCGCCGAATCGCCGGGAAGGCGGCGAGAATCTCCTGCGCCTGGTTGGGCGCGAGAGCCGCCAGGTTCAGGGGCATGGGCGGCACGACCACCAGATAGCCCTGCGCTGCAATGTCGCGGGCGAAGGCGTCGTAAGCCTCCGGGTGGACCAGGCCGCCGGGGTGGAAGATGAAGCCCGCGCTGACCATCTCCCCCATGGGGCGAAAGACGCGCCAGTCGTCGGCGCGTTTCTCCATCTCGACGGCTACGGGGGAGGACGACGCGGAGTTCGCCGGGCGGCCGGTGGTGATCAGGGTAAAGGCCAATGCGACAACCCCGATGGTCAGAGCCGCCAGCAGGACCCAGCCGACGAGTCTTAGAATACGCACGCCAACCTCGTGGACGAAGGTAGCAGAAAGGCGATCATTCGGTACGCCAGCTGTGCTGGGGCTGATAGCCCATGAGGCGGCGGGCCTTGTCGATGGACCACGCCGACGTGAAGCCTGGCATCGGGGCGCGAATCTCGACACTCGGCACGAAGCGGCGCAGCGCGTCTTCCGTCGGCTCTTGCCGTAGGGTGTCGGCGGCCAGGATGTTATAGGCCTGGAAGCCCAGGCCGCTGCTCGCCAGGGCCAGGCGGCAGGCGGCGGCAGCGTCGCGCACGTCCACATAGCCCCACAGGTTGTTGTGCATGCGGGCGATGGGGTGGTTAGGGCGAAGCGCGGCGTCGCGGGCCTGGCCGGGCTGCGTCACCCAGTGGAAGCGCAGGGCGGCAATGTCCATGCCGGCGCGGCGGTGGAACATGGCGGCTGTCGCCTCATCCATCTGCTTGGACAGGGCGTAGGCCTCCTGGCCCAGGAAGGGATGCTCCTCATCGATGGGCGCGTACAGAGGGGCGAAGGGGTGGCGGGCGTAGGCCATACCCAGCGCCGACACGCTGGAGGCGATGACGGCACGCTGGATGCCGCGCTCCATCGCCGCCTGCAAGACGTGGAATGTTGCGCGCGTGTTATTGCTGAAGGTCTCCTCAGCCGGGCGGCCCAGGGGCGTCGGGTATGCCGCCAGGTGCACCACCCCCTCGCAGCCTTCCAGGGCATGCGCCACCTGGCGGATATTGAGCATGTCCACGGCGACGAAATGCGACGCCGCGAGCGCGCCGGCCGTCGGGTCGCCGTTGGGGGGCGTGGCTCGCACCCAGTCCGCGTAGACTACCTCGTACCCGTGATCCACCAGGTCTTTCACCACCCAACGACCGACACCACCACTTCCACCTGTGACCAGCACGCGCATAGAAGCTGTCTCCCTCGCTTGAAGAATGGCCCTTCGCTCACAATTGTGCTGATTGCGCCGCGTCTGTCGAGCGATACCCAGGGGCGATGCCCCTGGCTACCATAGCCCGCGCCGTTGGCGCTAGGGACGCGGGGCGGTCCGGTGGGGCGAAGGGCCAACGGCCCGCGCCAGCGTAGCCTGGGCCATCGGCCCCGGTCCCCCGGCAACCACGCCCGTGGCCCGACGCCGGCGACGATCTACGACCGTCATGCCGACGGCAGGAGGCATCTCCGACGTTGTTGCCAGCGGAGACCCCTCCTCCGTCGGGGTGACAGTCGAGGGGCATCCCCGCATCATTGCTCCCCGACCGTCACCGCCGTCGGCAGCACGATGCGCCCCGTGCCGTCGGGAGTGGGCAGGCGCGCACCGGTCACAGGATCGTACAGGCCGACTTCGATGCTGGCCGGGCCGCGATAGTCGGGTTGGGTGAAGGTGAGGGCGTGGGGGTCCACGATGTACTCGCCAGCCACCCAGCCGGGCGTCGGGCGTCGGCCCTCGGCGGGCGGGGCGTCGTGCTGGGCGATGAGGCGGCCGCTGTCGTCCAGCAGGTGGGTGAACACCGTCAGCGGGGTCTCGCCGGCCGGCCCCGTCGCCTGCCAGACCAGAGTCAGGGGCAGCGCCTCGCCGGGGCTGACGCGCGTCTGGGGCAGGTCGTAGCCGACCAGGCGAAGGGCAGGGCCGAAGGCTACGTCCAGCGGGTTCGCCACGGGGGGCGCGGTTGTCAGGCGCTCGCCAGCCCGCAGCGTCACCTCACCCAGGGGGATGATGGGGCCGTCGCCGACCTGGACCTGCAACTGGGCGGGGCCGCTGGTGGCGTCGCCCGGTGCGATGACCTCGCGGCGGTCTAGCACGACCTCGCCCGCGCCCCAGTGGTTGACGGGATACTGGCCGTCAGCGGGCGCGCCCTGTTGCTCGGCGATGACCTGGCCGTCCTGGACGAGTTGCACGCGCATGGGGCCCACGTTCAACCCCGCCTGCTCGGCCCGCCAGCGCAGCCGTAGGGCGAGCCGCTGCCCCGCCGTCGCCTCGCGGGGATCGACGGCGTAGCCTTCCAGGGCCAGGCCCGGCGCGGCCTCGGCGTGGACGGCGGTCAGGGTCGGGTCGGCCGGCGCGCCGGGCAGGGGGTTGCGCTCGACGCGCACCGCCCCCACGGCGGCGCGCGCCCCGCTC
>CAZJJF010000344.1:0-4606 GCA_964546245.1 uncultured Anaerolineales bacterium | reverse complement strand
GTGACCGCCGACGAGGCGGAGATCGCCGGCAACTCCCGCGCCCGCAGCGCCAAGCTGCGTGTCGCCAAGCGCCTGCCCTAACGTTACCCGACCAACCGCCGTTTGTCCCGTCCTGCCGCCGTTTGAACGAGAGAACGAGAGACCAAGCATGGCTACAACCCCGGTCCCCCTCAGCACCCCCAATGCCCTGCCCCGTCCACGCCTGGCCGCCATCGCCACGCTGAACAACGCCCGCCTGGCGGGTCTCGTCCTGCTGGCCGTCCTGTTCCTCGGCGGCGCCTGCCTGCTCTACCTGAACCTGGCCGCTTCCGTGGCGACATCGAGCACGCGGCTGAACGACCTGACCAAGGAGCGCCGCCTGCTGGAGTGGCAGAAGGCCGACCGCGAGCGCGAACTGGCCCAGCTGACCCACCCTGACCGCCTCGAAGCCCGCGCCCAGGAACTCGGCTTCCGCGCCCCGCGTGGCGTCACCTACGTGACCGTGTCACCCGACGTCATCGCCGCCGTTGGGGCGACCAAAGCCGCGCCGAGTGGGGCAGCCGCTGCGCCCGACACCGCTCCAACCTCGCCCTGGGACACCGTCAAGGCCCAATTCAACCGCTGGCTAAAGTTACCATGACACCGCTTGACCGTCAAACCACGCGCCGCCTGGCGCTCATCTTCGCCGGCTTCTGCGGCTTCAGCCTGGTCCTGGTGGCGCGTCTGTTCTACTGGCAGATGCTCTCCCACCCGGAGCTCCAGGCCGCCGACACAGCCATGCGCCTGACCCCGCCGACCCTCAAGGCCGGTCGCGGGTCCATCTACGACGCGACGGGCCGGCTGATGGCAGCGGACGTGGTCAACAACATCCTGGTCGCCTATCCCAAGGAGATCAAGGACCCCGCCAAGACGGCGGCTCAACTCTCGAAGCTCCTGGCCCGCCCCGAGGCCGAGTTGCGCCCGACGCTCGAAAACAAGAGCCTCTCCTATGTCCGCCTGGCGCGCAACCTGACCGACGCCACCGTCAAAGCGGTTGACGAGGCGGACCTGAAGGGGATTCGCATTGAGCGCGAGGCCCAGCGCACCTATCCCATGGGCAGCCTGGCCTCCCAGGTGCTCGGCTTCTACGGCGGCGACGACCAGGCCCACTACGGCGTCGAGGAGATGTATGACCACGCCCTGCGGGGCGAGCCGGGCACGTGGGGCGCGCCCGTCATGATTGACCCCGGCCGCTACCAGTCACCCCGCGATGGGTTCGACGTGGTCCTAACCATTGACGCCAACATCCAGCGCATCACCGAGCGCGAGTTGAGCAAGGCCATTGAAGCGCAGGATGCGGCGGGCGGGACGGCCATTGTCATGGACCCGAAGACGGGGGCCATTCTGGCGATGGCGAGCGTGCCCACCTACAACCCGAACCAGTACGCCACGACGCCGCCCGAACGCTTCGCCAACCCCGCCGTCAGCCGACTGTACGAGCCTGGCTCGGTCCTCAAGACGGTCACGCTAGCAGCGGCCCTGGAAGAGGGCGTGGCGACGCTCGACACGAGCTACGATGACAAGGGCTGGATTCGCGTGGGGGGCTTTACCATCTGGGACTGGGACCGCGTGGCCCACGGCCGCGTGGACATGCGCACTATGATGCGGCTGTCGCTCAACGTCGGCGCGGTGCACCTGGGCCAGATGCTCGGCCCCGACCGCTTCTACCGCCGCCTGCGCGACTTCGGGTTTGGCTCGCGGACGGGGATTGACCTGGCCGGCGAGGAAGCCGGCCTCATCCGCGACCACACGACGAGCAACTGGACCGACCTCGACCTGGCGACCAACTCGTTCGGCCAGGGCATGGCGGCCACCCCTATCCAGGTCATCACCGCCATGGCGGCGGTGGCGAACGGGGGCAACCTGGTCCAGCCGTATGTGGTCAAAGAGATTCGCCAGGACGACAAGGTGATCAAGGCCACCCAGCCCATCGTCCTGCGCCGCGTCGTGTCGCCCCAGCATGTCGGACCGATCCAGGAGGCGCTGGTGGGCGTCGTGGAGCACGCAGTTCGTGCGAGCGTGCCGGGCTACACCATCGGCGGTAAGACGGGCTCGTCGCAGATTCCCACTGACCAGGGCTATGACCCTGACCTGACCATCGCCTCGTTCTGCGGCTTCGGCCCAGTCAACGACCCGCGCGTCATCATCCTGGTCAAGGTGGACAAGCCTGTGCACCGCCAACTGGGGTCCGAAGTCGCCGCGCCCTTCTTTGGCACCCTGGCCCGCCAGATTTTCGACTACCTCGATGTCCCGCCGGACAATGTGCGCCTGGCGATTGAGAACCGCAAGCCGAAGTCGGAAAGCGGAAACTGAGCATGAACGTCGCCGATGTGGTCCAACTCATCACGGGTATCCGCCCGGCCTGGCCTGCCTTTGAGCAGCAGCCTGTGCTCCAGGTGGTGACCGACGCTGGCCAGGTCAAGCCTGGCAGCGTCTTCGTCGCCGCGCACAGCGGCCAGCGCGACGGCCATGCGCTCATCCCCGACGCGCTCCAGCGCGGCGCGGTGGCGGTAGTCATGGAAGCGGGCAGCTTGCCGATGGTGGCCGGGCTGGTCAGGATCCAGGTAGACGACCCGGTCCAGGGCGCCCCCCACCTGACCGCGCCGCTGTCCGCCCTGCCGACGCCCCTGGCGATTGTCGTGCCCGACACCCTGACGGCCCTTCAGACGATGGGCCGGGCGTGGCGGGATCGGATGTCCGTCCAGGCCATCGGCATCGCGGGCAGCGTGGGTAAGACGACGACGAAGGAATTGGTCGAGGCGATCCTCGCTCGGCGCTTCGACACCCTCAAGAGCGAAGCCAGCCTCAACCCCGCGATTGGCCTGCCGCTGACCCTGCTCCACCTGCGGCCGCACCACCAGCGCGTCGTCCTGGAGATGGGCACGGCTGGGCCGGGCGAGATCGCCGCCCTGTGCGAGACGGCTCGCCCGCGCATCGGCGTCGTGACGAATGTCGGGACGGCGAACCTGGAGCGCCTGGGCAGCCAGGAGGCCATCCAGGCGGCCGTGGCCGAACTGCCCGCCAGCCTGCCCGCCGACGGCATCGCCATCCTGAACGGCGATGACCCCCGCGTCCGCGCCATGCGCGACGCCACCCAGGCCCGCGTCTTCCTCTATGGCCTGACGCCGGACTGCGACCTGTGGGCCAGCGACATAGACAGCCACGGCCTGGAGGGCATCGGCTTCCGTGTCCACTATGGCCGCGAGAGCCTCTACGTGCGGGTGCGGCTGCTGGGCCGCCACAGCGTCCACACCACGCTGCGCGCCATCGCGGTGGGGCTGGTCGAGGGCATGACGTGGGAGGAGATCATCGCCGGGCTTCAGTCCATCCCCGGCCAGGTGCGGCTCGTTGTCGTGCCGGGCGTGAACGGCGCCACGCTCCTGGATGACACCTACAACGCCAACCCCGACTCGGGGCTGGCCGCGCTCAACCTGCTGCGCGAGATGCCGGGGCGGCGAATCGCGGTGCTGGGCGACATGCTCGAACTGGGCCACCTGGAAGCGGCGGGCCACGAGATGGTCGGCTGCCGCGCCGCCGAAATCGCCAACCGCCTCATCGCCGTTGGCGAACGGGCGCGCCTGATCGCGGACGGCGCGCGAGGCTGCGGCATGGCCGCCGATCACATTGAGTGGTACCCCGACAACGCCAGCGCGCTGGCTGCGTTGGAGCAGGAGCTTCAGCCGGGCGACTTTGTCCTGGTCAAAGGCTCGCAGGGCCTGCACATGGAAACCATTGTCAGTGGGCTGTCCGCCGAGACCCAAGCCAAGGGGCAGGGCTAACCGTATGCCAACGATTAACCTGTCCATCATGCCCTACTCGCTGACGTTGGGGACGCTGGCGTTCCTGTTCGCGGTCATCTGGGGCCGGCCGCTCATTGAGCAGCTCAAGCAGCGCCGCATCGGCGCGCAGATACGCATCGAGTTGCCCGACTCGTACCAGGTCAAGACCGGCACGCCGACCATGGGCGGGCTGCTGTTCATCGTTCCGGTGGCCCTGATTACCCTGTTCCTGAACATCGTCAACCTGCTGGGCTTCAACGCCATCGGTAAGTCCATCCTCGTCCCGCTGGCCGTGCTCGTCTCCTTCGGCGCGCTGGGCGCGATTGACGACTACATGGGCGTGCGCGGGCGGCGCGAGCAGTTCGGCATGTCGGGCCGCATGAAGTTCAGCATCCAGACGATTTTGGCCCTCATCACCGCCTTCGCGCTGTACTTCGGCCTGGAGAAGCGCACCATCGCCATTCCGACGGTGCCGGAGCCGATTGATATTGGCCTGGCCTTTATTCCCCTGGCGGCGTTCCTGATTGTCGCCTTCTCCAACGCCGTCAACCTGACCGATGGCATGGACGCCCTGGCCGGCACGAGTTCGGCGGTGGCCTTCGCGGCCTACGGCATCATCGCCTACTTGCAGCAGCAAAGCTACCTGGTCGCCTTCTCGTTCACCATCGTCGGCGCGCTGCTGGCCTTCCTGTGGTACAACGCCTATCCCGCCGAGCTATTCATGGGCGACGCGGGCGCCCTGGCCCTCGGCGCGACGCTGGCGACCATCGCCCTGATGACGGGCCAGTACCTGCTCCTGGCCGGGGTCG
>CAZJJF010000343.1:0-4616 GCA_964546245.1 uncultured Anaerolineales bacterium | reverse complement strand
AACCCCGAGGGCCTGCAGGTCGTGCCCAGCGCCTGCAATGCCACGGTGCCTATCGCGCCGCCCATTGCCATCCTTCCCCCACAGCCCGTGCCCATCATCGAGTTCACAGCCGATACCAACCCCATCCGTCAGGGTGAGTGCACGCGCGTCCGCTGGAACGTGGAGAACATCGACCGCGTGTTCTTCGAGGGCCAGGGCGTCACGGGGCAGGGCCGCCAGACGGTGTGCCCCACCCAGGACACCACCTACACCCTCGAAGTCTGGCTGGTCGACGGTCAGATCGTGCAGCGGCGCATTCCCATTCGGGTGAATCCGGCGCCGGAGGCGCGCATCGAGTTCTGGGCTGACGACTTTGTCGTGACCCAGGGCAGCTGCACGACGCTGCGCTGGCGCGTCGAGAACATCGACTCGGTGTTCCTGGATGGTCAGGGCGTCGCTGGCAACGATACTCGCCGCGTCTGCCCGCAGGACGATACCACCTATACCCTGCAAGTGAGGCTGCGCGACGGCTCCACTGTGTATCGACAGGTGACGGTGCGCGTCGCCACGCCACGGTAGGGGTTGATTCTCCACACGCTACCCGAGGCTAATCCAGGCCTACGCGGACGGGGCGGCGGGCGGGGCGCAGTGGCCCCATCCGCCGCCATTCGCGATGGCGTGTCTGTGGCCGGCCATCTATCGCCGCTGTCCTACTGGCTGGATAGCCGGCCACCCACCTGTGCGGTGTCCCGCTGCTGTGGCGATAGCCCGCACCGACTCTATCTTTCCCTGGCCGCCTGGCTCCGTGAGCGACGAGACCAGGACACTGAGGCGCTATGACCACTCAGCCCGTGGCCGCTCCAAGCACAGAAGCCGTGGCTCGCACGCCGTGGCTGCCCATGATCATTATCATGCTGGCCCAGGCGCAGATGGCCTTCAACGTCAACGCCTTGCCCGTGTCCGTCGGGGCGATCTCCGACACCTTCGATGTGCCCGCGACGGCGGTCGGCACCGCGCTAGTGATCTACTCTCTCTTTGTCGCGGCCTTCGTCCTGCTCGGCGCTAAACTCGGCAAGCTGATTGGAGATCGCCTCGTCTTCCAGGCAACCGTGCTGCTTCACGGCGCGGCCATGGCCTTGATGGCGCTCAGCAGCGGGGTCGATGCGATGAACAATGCCCAGGCCATCGCTGGCCTGGCGGCGGCGGCGCTGGTGCCCACGCTGGTGGTGCTCATCGCTGCTAACTACAAGGGCGGCCAGCAGGCGCAGGCGTTAGGCCTGCTGGCCGGCACACCGGCCATCGCCGGCGCGCTGGCCTTCTTTGTCGCAGGCTTCCTCGCCACGGCCTTGAGTTGGCGCGTCTCCTTTGGCCTGCTGGCTCTTCTGTCGCTCATCATTTTTGCCCTCAGTTTTCGCCTCACGGCGGTTCCGCGCCAGAGCGGTATCCGCATCGACCTGGTCGGGGCGGTGCTGGCGGCCATTGCTGTGATGGGCATCAGCATTGGATTCAATAATCTTGTCAACTGGGGCCTGATCCTGGCCCGCCCCGATGCGCCTGTGAGCCTGCTGGGTCTCTCGCCCGCTCCCTTCCTCATCGCTCTGGGTCTCATCATGGGGCAGGCCTTCTTCTCGTGGTCTCACTACCGCCAGGAGAAGGGGAAGTCGCCGCTGCTCTCGCTAGAGGTGCTCGACTCGCGCTTCGAGCGCGCAGCCATCTACGCCATGCTCGTGATCGGCGCCCTGGGGCCGGCCGTCAACTTCCTCATTCCGCTGTACATCCAGATCGTCCAGGGCCGCACCAGTCTGTTCACGGCGGTGGCCGTGGTGCCCTACACCCTCGCCATTGCGACGTCGGCCATCTTCATCGTGCGTCTGTATGACCGCCTCAGCCCGCGCTTCATCGGAGTGCTGGGTTTTAGCATCGTGGCGATTGGGCTGGTCATGCTGGCCTTCACCATCCGCAATGAGTGGGGCACACCCATCGTCATTCTGAGCCTGATCATCCTGGGCCTGGGCGAAGGCTCGCTGCTGACCCTGGTGTTCAACGTGCTGGTGTCTGCCTCGCCGAAGCATCTGGCGGGCGACGTGGGCGCGATGCGCGGTGTGGTGAACAATCTGTCCACCGCGTTGGGAACCGCTTTCGCCAGCCTGGCCGCCGTGACTCTGCTAACCCTGTTCGTCACCAGCAGCCTGGTCAACAACCCGACCATCCCGCCGTCGCTCAAGGCGGAGGTAGCCCTAGACGACATCAACTTCGTCAGCAACGACCAGCTAGTTGAAAGCCTGGCTGGCACATCGGCGACGCCGGCGCAGGTGGCGGAGGCGGTTGCCATCAACACTGCATCCCGCCTGCGCGCGCTCAAGGCGGCGTTCCTCATCCTGGCGGGGATCGCGGCGTTGGCCATCATTCCCGCCTGGAGTCTGCCCAACACCGCGACGGGCGCGCCGGACCCGCCCCTTGAAGCTGTGGGGTCGGGCGACAAACGCATGGCGAAACGAGCGTCTCAGGTAGGCTAAGATGTCCTCGACCGAGGCTGATCACAGCGGAGCGCCCATGAGCGCCTACAACGACGCGCTAGAGCCTGCTTACGTCTCAACAGGCCACCTGCCGTCGCCCCAAGCGGTGCATGCCATCCTTGAAGATGCCCATGCCCGCTTCAAGGACAACGATGAGGGCGAGAACGCCTCCCACTACCCTGCCCTGGCCGAGATGCCGCGCCACCTATTCGGCCTGTGCCTGGCCGCGACGGACGGGCGGGTGTACGGGGCGGGCGACGTTGATAGTCCCTTCACCCTGATGAGCATCGCCAAGCCCTTCGTGTTTGCCCTGGTGTGCCAGGCCCTCGGCCCCGATGCGGTGCGCAAGAAGGTCGGTGTCAATGCGACTGGGCTGCCCTTCAACTCGGTCATGGCCATCGAGCTTCAGCCGGACAACCTGACAAACCCAATGGTCAACTCGGGTGCGCTGGCGACGACCAGCCTCACGCCCGGTGCGACCATTGAGGAGAAGTGGCAGTTCATCCAGGACGGCATGTCTCGCTTCGCCGGTCGCCCGCTTGTCCTCAACGACGCCATGTACGCCTCGGCGTCGGCCACCAATCACCGCAACCAGGGCATCGCCCGCCTGCTGTGGGGCTACGAGCGACTGTACTTTGACCCGGTCGCGACGACCGATCTGTACACCCGTCAATCCTGCCTGGACGTGACAGCCCGTGATCTGGCTATTATGGGCGCGACGCTGGCGAATGGCGGGGTCAATCCCCTGACCGGCGAGCGCGTGGTCGCTGCTGGCATTGATCCCTACGTGCTGGCTGTCATGGCGACGGCAGGCATGTACGAGACTTCGGGCGACTGGCTGTATGACATCGGGCTGCCCGGCAAGAGCGGCGTCAGCGGCGGCATCATCACTGTCGCCCCCGGCAAAGGGGGCCTGGGGACGTTCTCGCCGCCCCTGGACCGGGCGGGCAACAGCGTGCGCGGCCAGCGCGCCGCCTTGTACCTGTCTGACCAGTTGGGTTTGGACTTGTTTGTCTCTAGGCCAGCAACAACGGCTAACCCATAAGCTTACGACAACAAGGAGAGCACAAGAAGGAGTTTCGAGGCTATGACATCCACCACCGCAACCGCGCGCCAGTATTCCCGCGCCCAGGCCGACCGCTTCCAGACCGAGTTGTTCGAGATGCTACGCATCCCCAGCCTGAGCGGCGACCCGGCCCACGCGGGTGACGTTCGCCGCATGGCCGAGTGGTTGGCGGCCCACATGCGTGGGCTAGGGCTCGCCAACGTTGCCGTCATGCCCACCGCCGGCCACCCCGTCGTGTATGGTGAGTGGTTGGGCGCGGGGCCAGACCGGCCAACCGTGCTGGTCTACGGCCACTACGACGTCGTGCCCGCCCTGATGGAGGACGGTTGGGAGACGCCACCCTTTGAACCGACGGTCAAGGACGGCAAGGTCTACGCCCGTGGCGCGACGGACAACAAAGGCCAGCTTTTTATCCACGTCAAGGCCCTCGAATCCTATCTCAAGACAGCCGGTAGTGCGCCGGTTAATGTGAAGTTCCTGATCGAAGGCGAAGAGGAGGTGTCTTCGCCCAACCTGACGCCGTTCATCAAAGCCCACCTGGATATGCTCAAGGCGGATGTGTGCGTGGTCAGCGATACCTCCATGCGCGTTATCGAGGAACCGGCCATCACCCACAGCCTGCGCGGCATGACCTATATCGAGATCGAGCTAGAGGGGCCGAAAGAAGACCTGCACAGCGGATTGTGGGGCGGGGCGGCCCACAACCCGGCCCTCGCGCTGGTCGAGATTCTGGGCAAGCTCTACAACGCCGACCAGACCATCGCCGTGCCCGGCTTCTACGACGACGTCGTACCGCTGACGCCTGAAGAACGGGCGATGATCGCCAAGACCGACCTGAGCGAAGAGCAGTACAAGCAGGCGACGGGCGTGCCCGCGCTGTGGGGCGACGCCGACTACACCATCCGCGAGCGCATCTCCGCCCGCCCGACGCTGGACATCAATGGCCTGTGGAGCGGCTGGAGCGGCCCCGGCCCCAAGACCATCATCCCGGCGAAGGCGGGCGCCAAGCTTAGCTCGCGCCTGGTGGGCAATCAGGACCCCGATAGAATCTATGC
>CAZJJF010000342.1:0-4655 GCA_964546245.1 uncultured Anaerolineales bacterium | reverse complement strand
TCAGGCCGGGCACCGTGATGAGCTCGGAGATGCCCTGGATGCCCTGGCGCAGCACATCGTCGGCGACGCGGAAGGCGTCGGTGATGGTCGTCTTCTTGTCGGATACGTCCAGCAGGCGGTCGTTGGGGACGACAATCAGGGTGTCGACGTGCTCCTTGAGGCGGGCTAGACCTTCCTCGGCGCTACGACGGCGCATCGCGCCCTCGAAGGTGAAGGGGCGGGTGACGACGCCGATGGTCAGCGCGCCCGCCTCGCGGGCCAGCTCGGCGACCACGGGAGCCGCACCGGTGCCCGTGCCGCCGCCCATGCCGGCGGTGACGAACACCATGTCGGCGCCCTCGATGGCGCTATACAGGTCCTCCTGGCTTTCCTCGGCGGCTTTCTCGCCGACCTCGGCGCGGCCGCCCGCTCCCAAACCCTTGGTGAGCTTGTCGCCAATCTGGATACGGGCCGGGGCCTTGGAGAGTTGGAGCGCCTGACCGTCGGTGTTGACGGCGATGAACTCTACCCCCTTCAAGCCCTCGGCGATCATGCGGTTGACGGCGTTCGAGCCGCCTCCGCCAATGCCGATGACTCGAATGACGGCGGCGCCATTGTTGCTGACAGTGTGGGTCGGTTCGGACGTGCGGCGAGAGGAACGAGGCTGCATGATGGGTGACTCCTTTCAAGGTGGTCGTCGTTGGCAAGTGGTTAGTGATCGTCTTATAACGTCCTAGACCTGGAAGCCGAGGCGGCCTCGCCAGTCTGCCGTTAACCAGGAAGGAAAGCGCGCCGTACCCATTCGAAGAAGCGCGTGATGCTATCGGGGCCGCGTCGCGGCTCGGCCAGGCTTGGCTCTTCGGGGTGGCTGTAGCGCATCGCCCACAGAAGCAGGCCCACCGCTGTGGAATAGGCGGGGCCGGACACGCCGTCCGACAGGCCCTCCAGCCGCCCCGGCTGGCCGACGCGGACCGGCATCGCCAGTAGATAGCGGCTGAGATCGCGCAGGCCCTCGAGCTGACCCGTGCCCCCGGTCAGCACCAGCCCCGCCGGTAGCAGGTTAGCGTAGCCTGCCTTCTGAATCTGTGCGTAGATGAGGCTCAACATCTCGTGGCTGCGCGCTTCGATGACTTCGGCTACGAAGCGGCGCGGCACCATCTCAGCGCGTTCCGCCCCAAACGTATTAGTCGTCACCGGGGCAGCCTCGAGGACGGCTTCGGGGATGCAGTGGCCGTAGGCGCACTTGATCTTCTCGGCCGTGTCGTAGGGGGTGCGTAGGACCACCGCCAGATCGTTGGTGAGCTGGTGGCCCGCCACCGCGACTGCACCGGTGTAGGCGACTGCGCCGTCGCAGAAGATCGCCATATCCGTCGTCCCGCCGCCGATATCGGCCAGGCACACCCCCATCTCGCGTTCGGCGGGCGTCAGGCACGCTTCAGCCGAGGCCAGGGGTTCCAGTACCAGGTCGTGGGCGTGGATGCCCGCCCGCTGCACGGCGCGTACCAGGTTGTGCAGCGAGGCGATGGCCCCCGTGATAACGTGGACGTCGGCTTCCAGGCGGAACGCCTGCATTCCGACCGGCTCGCGGATACCGTCCTGCCCATCCAGGATATAGCCGCGCGGGATGATATGAACTACCTCGCGCGTCGGCGGCACAGAGATACTGGCCTGGGCGTTCTCGATGGCGCGCTGGACATCGTTGGCGGTGATGGTGCGGTTGCCCTGGTTGATGGTGATAATGCCCCTGGCGTTGATGGACTGGACATGCTCACCCGTGACGCCGACGTAAGCATGCTCGACCGTGTAGCCCGAGACGCGCTCGGCCTGGCTGACCGCGTTCTTGATGGATTGGCTACACTCCTCGACGTTGACAACCATGCCCTTCTTCATACCCAGGGCTGGCGACTGGCCGACGCCTACGATGCGGATGCGGCCGTCTTCGCCGGCTTCGCTAATCACAGCGACAACCTTCGTGGTCCCGACATCTAGTCCGACAATGGTCTTGTCCACAATCACCACCCCTTCTGCATCAACCCCTGATTTCTGGCCGCTGACCAGGGTACGCGTTAGCCGACGGCCAGGCGTCAACCCTTAACGGGTCGTCGTCTTCATCCCATAGATCGGCCGTGACGGAACGCGCAGGTCCACGTAGGTCGGCTCGATTCTTTGCTGCTTCAACTCGGCCGTCAGCCCGTTCAGGACGGCCACGCGGGCGGCGGTGGCATCGTCTTTCCCGCCAAAGTAGGCAGGGAAGCCCTGCGCCGTCACAATACCCAGGCCGCGCTCGTTAGAGAACACCACGCGCTGGGCGTTCGGGACCAGGTCCCTCAGCCGCTGAGCAAGGACGATAACCTCCGGTTCCAGCTTCAGGCCATACTGCAGGGCGTTTCCCTCGGCCTGGATGACTGGTGCGCCCGGCGGCGCGCCATCAGGCGGTAGCACCGTCCCGTCGTCTGCCACGCCGTAGCTCGCGCCCGCCACCTGCCAGATGGCGATGGGCGACCGCTCCTCGATGTCGATGCGGACGGAGGCGGGTAGCCCGACGCTTAGCCGGGCATCCTTGACGAAGGGCAGGTCCCGCAGGCGGCGGGTTGCCTCGCTCGGTCGCAGCTTGAAAATGTTCGTTCCATCCACCCCGCTGCGCGCGTACACATCTTGCGCGCTGATCAGGCGGTTGCCTTGAATGTCGGCGGTGTATACGTAGAAGGCATCGGAGCCGAACATGAGCGCCACCAGGGCGATACCTGCCAATGCCAGGATGAGGGACGCTGCCCGCGCCGGGGTCAGCAGTCCCAGCCGTAGACTCGGTCGGGGCAGCGGTGGCAGTATGAACGGCTTCGGTAGTGGCCGCGACTCCAGGTGGAGCGATCGCTGTCGGCCAGGCCCACGGCGCAGCCGGGGAATCGTGGTACGCTGCTCGTAACTGACGGGGCGCGCCATCACCACCCGCCGCCGCGTCGCTGTCGCGGCCGCATCTGGGGTCGGCGTTGCGCGGGCCGCGCGTTGGCCGCCCCCGGCCGCTGCGCCGGTCGTCGTGGGCCGGTCAGGCATCTTCCTCACCCCAGTCGCCCAAAGGCTCGATTTCCAACTCCAGGCTGACACCGAATCTTTCGCGCACCGCCGCGCGGGCAGCATGGATGAGAGCCACCACGTCGGCGGCGGTCGCGCCACCCAGGTTGACAAAGAAGTTGGCGTGCTTTGGCGAAATCTGCGCCTGGCCTACCCGATATCCCTTCAGCCCCGCCGCCTCGATCAGCCGCCCGGCATAGTCACCCGGCGGGTTCTTGAACATGGAGCCGACGCTCGGATCCGTCGGCTGGCTGCGGCGACGGCTCGCCGTGTAGTCAGCCATGCGCGCCTGAATCGCCGCCGGGTCGTCACGCCGCACGCTGAGATCAGCGCGCAGCACAATCTCGCGCTCCGTGGCTGGCTGGTGCTTGAAACGGCTACCGCGATACTCGAACGCCATATCCGCGCCGGACAGCGCGTAGACGTCGCCGCGCGGCCCGAGGACCAGGACGCTCGCCACACTATCGGCCATGCTCCAACCGTGCGCCCCCGCGTTGTTGATGACACACGCTCCAACGCTGCCAGGGATACCGATCCCCTGCTCGAAGCCTGCCCAGCCCTGGCGCGCCAGCTGGTAGATCAGGGCGGGCAGCGAGACGCCCGCCTCGGCCGTCACCATGCCGTCGCCGTCGTGGGCGGCCAGCGTGTGGCGGCGGCAGGCAATCCCGATCACCACGCCGCGCACGCCTCGATCGCTGACCAGGACGTTGGAACCAGCGCCCAGGGGCAATACCGGCAGGCTGTGGGCGCGGGCCAGGCCAAACCAGCCCACCACATCGTCGACAGTGTCGGCCTTGACGTACAGATCGGCCGGGCCGCCGACGCGCAGACTGGTGTGGCGGGCCAGTGGCTCGCCGCGCTGGGTGCGGCTGCCGAGGCCTCGTTGCGCGGCCGCCGCTTCCAGATTATCCAGAATAGGCGAAGTCAAGGCCGTTATCCCCATCTCTAGCATACTAGACTCACTTCACCAGGCTCTCAGCGACTTTCCAGACATCCCCTGCGCCCAGGGTCAGGGCAACGTCGCCGGGCTGCGCTTCCTCGGCGATGACGGCGGCCGCCGCGTCGAGGCTGCCAACATAGCGCGCGTCGGGGTGGGCCATGCGGCCGACTACATCCTGGCTGCTCACGCCAAGCGTGTCTGTCTCCCGCGCTGCGAAGATATCGACCACGAGGACGTGGTCGGCGTCGCGGAAGGCGCGCGCAAATTCGCCCAGCAGATTGGCCGTGCGGCTGTAGGTATGGGGCTGGAAAACCGCCCACAATGGGCGACCGGGATAGCGGCCCCGCGCGGCAGCCAGGGTGGCGCGAATCTCGCTCGGATGGTGGGCGTAGTCGTCGACAATGGTGACGCCGTTGCGTTCGCCCTTGACATCGAAGCGCCGCGCCGCGCCCTGGAAGCGGGCGAGGCTGGCCCGCGCCGATTCCATGGAGATGCCCAGCCGCTCGGCGGCGGCCAGCGCGCCCAGGGCGTTGGAGACGTTATGCAGACCCGGCAGGCGGACGCTGAAGCGCCCTAGATTGCGGCCCATGCGCCAGACAGTGAAGTCGTGGCCCCCATCCGCGCGGGGCATTAGTTCCGCCGCCCACCACTGGCCGCTGTGGGCGAC
>CAZJJF010000341.1:0-4671 GCA_964546245.1 uncultured Anaerolineales bacterium | reverse complement strand
GTCGTCGGCCCCAGGTGGCCCGCCACGTCGCGCAGCGCGAGGTCCACGCTGGCGGCCGCCACGGGGCCGTCGGCCCGCCACACTAGCGGCGCGTCGAGGGTCGTCCCCGCCTGAACAGTGGGCGGCAGGCCGTGGCCCGCCAGGCGCAGCCCCGGCCCGGCCGGCGTGTCCAGCCGCGTGGGTATCTCTACCCTGTCGGCCGCCCCGCCACGGGCGACGGCCAGGCGGCCCAGGGTCACAGGCGGCGCTGCGCCCTTCACGCCCGCACGCAGGGTATAGTCACCCGGCGGCGTACCCGGCGGCACGATCAGCGACACGAGGGTCTCCACGCGGTCGCCGACGGCCCACTGGTTGGTTGGGCGCAGCTGGGCGTCACGTAGCGGTTTCTCGGCGCGCGCTACGCCTCGGCCCTCCGGGTCTACGACCTCCACCACGGCCACCGCCTCCCCGGTCACGGGTGCTGTCGGCTGCCAGGCCAGGGAGACGCCGATGGGCACACCGGGAGTCGCCGGGTCGCTCTCCGCGCCCCAGCCGACCAATTGCAGCGGGCCAAAGTCGGTGCTGGCGGCTGAATCAGCCGGCGGCGCGACACGGAAGCGCCACACTTCCACATCGGGGAACTTTCGTACTTCGCCGTCAAGTATAGCGTGTTCACGAAGGGCGTCCAACACCAGGCCGGGGTCGGCAGCCGGATAGCGCAGATACCACAGCCGCTGCGATGGCGGCAGGCCTGCCAGGGCCTCGGCGGTCTCGGCGGCGCGGAAGTGGCCGTAGACCTTCGCCTGGGGCACATCCAGCGGCAGGCGGTCGGCGGCCAGGGAATCGCCGTTGACCACTACGGCATCGCCGGGGCGGCGTTCAGCCCCGATGACGGCCAGGGGCGCGTTGGCCGTGGTATTCTCGTAGATCCAGGCGTAGTCGATGCCGTTGAGGGTGGCGACGTGCAGCGGTGTCTCGGCCGGGTTGTCGTAGTAACGTTGCATCAGGCCCTCGCTGCGCCGCCGCTGAATCTCGTTCAGGTACAGGACGACGTAGCGCGTCTGATAGGGGCGATAGCCGGGCATGCTGCGTGTCTCGCCAGTGTACAGCGGCGCGAACTGGGAGACGCCGCGCACAGCAGCCTGGCGCGGTTCGGCGGTCAGGTTGTTCAGGTAACGGGCAGCCTCGTCGTAGCCCTCGCCCCAACCGACGAGCAACCAGCGCGTCGCAGCAGGGCCGCCGCCCAGCAGCGGGTTGTAGTAGGTCAGGTAGTAGGGCGCGTGGGGCAGGACCAGCGCCAGCTGCACACCCGCCACCAGGGCCAGGGCGAGGCCCGCCTGTAGGGGCCGCTCTCCGCGCCTGCTCTCCTGGCCCGGCGCGGACAGCGGCCCCTCGTGGTCGCTACCCGCCGCCGCGGACGAGCGCCGCCGGACACGGACAGAGGCAAGGGCCGCCAATCCCGCGCCAGCCACCAGGTCGAGGGGTGGGAAGACGGGCAGGATGTAGCGGTCGAACTTCTTGGGGCTGAAGGCGATGAGCGCGCCGAACAGCACGGCAAAGCCGAGCAGCCCCACGACGACGACGCGAACGTTGGAGCCGCGTCGGGCGCGCCACGCCGCCCACACGCCGAGAGGCACACCCACAAACAGCCACGGCGAGGCACGGAACAGCAGCGCCAGGACGTACATGAAGGCGCCGGGGTCATCGACGATCTCCTCGCCGAGGAACTGGCCCGCCTGGTGCGGGTTGCCGCCCTCGACGGCGGCCTTGTCGATGACGCCGCGTACCGTCGCCACGGGGGCCGCCCACGCGGCGGGCCAGACGATGAAGATGGCGGCGACGAAGGCGATACCCCACACCAGGGCGGGGCGTAGCAGGGCGCGCGCCCAGGGGCCGAGGCCGCGTCTGGCAGGGTCGAGGCTGCGCCAGGTCAGCCAGGCCAGGGCGAGGGCCGCCCAGGGCAGCACGAAGGCGGCGGCGACCTTCTGAGTCAGGGCGGCGCCCGCCACCGCGCCGGACGCGATGAGGAAGAGGGTTGAGGGCGGGCGTGGCTTCGCGTCCACCATTCGCCGGGCGGAGGGCAGGAAAGCCGCCAGCATCGCCAGCACGCTGACCAGGAGCAGGCCGCTGAGGATAGCATCCAGATGCAGCACGCGGGAGTGGGCCAGGAAGAAGGGGTCGAAGGCCAGCAGAATGAGGCCAAACAGGGCAGCCAGCGGCCCTAACACGCGCCGCGCCAGCAGGTAGACGGCGGCCAGCAGGGTCGTGTTGAGGAGTGCGGCGCCAGCCCGCATCCGCCACAGCACGTCGGCCAGCCCCGCCAACTCGCTGGCTCCAACCGCTGAGGGAGAGGTCGCCGCCTCGGTGGCGGCGCACGTCGCCAGGGCCTGAGGGGCTGTCGAAGCAGGCACGGCCAGGCTGCCCGCCCACATGGTCAGGACGCCGGGGTGGCCGGTCTGGAAGGTGTCGCGAAACGCGCCTGTCGCCAGCGCCTGGCCGAAATTGAGGGAGCGGCATACCCAGCGCAGCTCGTCAGCGGCGATGAACTGGTTCAGGGTGAGCAGGCGCAGCGCCAGCGCAGCGACAATGACCACCCCCGCCAGCAGATCGAGCCAGCGCGTCTTCACGGCCGCACCGTCACCGTGCCCAGCGTGGCGTGGTCGCCGGCTGTATCCGCGCCGCTGGCAGGCACACGCTGGCCGTTACTGCTGTCGTAGAGGCCGACGCGAAGGGGGTACTCGCCGGGGGGCGTGGTCGGATCGATGCGCACGCTGTGGCTATCGACAATCAGGTCGCCCTGCCGCCAGGTGGAGGTAGGCCGCGCGCCGCAGGCCGGGTAGCCGTCAGATTGGCCGCGCAGGGTATCGTCGGAGACGTGGACGAACACTGACCAGTTGGTTGGCGGCCGTGCTGTCGCCTCCCAGAACAGGGTGACGGCGACGTTCTCGCCCGGCTTGATGACCCGGCGGTCAAGCTCGTAGCCAAGCAGCCGGGCGGGGCCAAAGGTCGCGTCGGTGGCAACCTGGGGCGCGGGCACGTCGAGGGCCTGGCCAATGGGGAAGGTCTGCGTGCCAGTCGGGTTGAGGCGCACGCTGTCGGACAGGGTGAACTTACGCACCACATCCACCGGGTCGCGGCTGTAGATTTGCAGCTTGGCGACACCGTCCGCTTCCACCACACCGAAGAGATGGTAGTCACGCTCGACCCGATTGAAGGGAATCCTCTCCTCGTCCTGCACGTTCTGCGCGATAATGTAGTAGCGCGGGTCGGCGGCGCAACGCGGCGCGCCGCGCGTGTACCAGCCGGTGATGAGTGGCTCCTCGTTGCTGTTGTAGGTTCCACGCAGCGTGCCGTTCTCAAACAGGCGGGCCACGACACCCCACCCGGCGCGATAGGGGAAGCCGAAATAACCGCCACGCGGCGCATCGTCGCCGTAGACGGTTGGGTACAGGGGGCTACGCGCGGCCGGGTAGATGCGCTTGTACTCCGGCTGGTGCTCGATGAACACCGTCCACAAGTAACCCACCTGGAGCAGCGCGACGACGATGGCGAGGGCCGCCACCGCCCAGCGCAACCAGCCCCCGCGCCACGTCTCGCCGCCGACCCACAGAGTCGCCAGGCCGAAGGCCACCAGCAGGGCCAGGCCGGGCCACATAGTGTAAAAGTGGGTGTGCGGTTTCTGGACCAGGAAGCCCGCCACCAGGAAGGGCGTCAGGAACCAGACGAGAGCTGTCTTGACGTCGTCGCCCAGACGGCGGGACAGCAGCCACAGGCCCAGCGGCAGGAAGAGCAGCATAGCGAGGTTGAGCCGCCCCACCTGGAGCGCGCCACCCGCCAGCCCGGCGGCGATCACGGCGATGGCAGGCCACACGGCGGCGATGAGACCACGAGCCACCGCCGACCGACCAGCCACGGTAGCGGGTCCCAAGTCTTCTGCGGTGGTGCGTGGCCCGTGGCCCGGGGTCGGCCCAAAGGCCCGCCAGCCGAGCCAACCGAGGACGGCCACCAGGCCGACGACCATGAACAGCATCCACCACGTCGAATTGTAGAAGGTGGCGCGGGCGAAATAGTCGGGCAGGCTGTTATAGAATGGCCCACCGCCTACGCCCCCGCTCCCCCCGCCGCCGATGCGCCGGTCGAGGATGTAGGTGACCGTCTCCGCGAAGTGCGGATTCAGCGCGAAGGGCACATAGAAGATGGCCGCGCTGGCGGCGAAGGCCCCGGCCGCCAGCAGCCCATCGCGTAGGGGATGGCCCGCCGCCCGCTGGAGGGGCAGGGTCTCCCTGCCCAATTGGCCCTCGCGGGAAGGCGCCCCCCCCTGGCCCCGGCGGGATGTCTGCATCCCCCACCACCGCCGCCCGAGGAGGAAGGCAAAGGGAACCAGGGCAAAGACGGCCTCGTAGTGACCCAGGGTTCCGGCGGCGATAAGAGTCGCGCCCAGCAGCGCCCAGCGCAGGCGGCCGTCCTCATAGTAGCGCCAGGCGGCCCACACGCCAACGATAGACAGCAGGGCGACCAGACTCTGGTATTGGACGATACGCCCGAAACCCTCGAAGAAGCCATCGAGGGCCAGCGCCCACGCCGCCAACGCCCCCACCCACACGCCCACCGTCGCGCTCCGTAGGGGGATGGGTGACGAGAACATCCGCCAGCCCAGCGCGCCGAGGGCAAGGACGGCGGCCACGCCCGCGA
>CAZJJF010000340.1:0-4679 GCA_964546245.1 uncultured Anaerolineales bacterium | reverse complement strand
CGCGGCGGGCTACTCGTCCGAACTAGATGGTATCCAGAGCGCGGTCAGCCACGCCAAGGAATGGGTCGCCAGCCTGGAGGCCCGCGAGCGCGAGAGGACGGGCATCCGCAGCCTGAAGGTGGGTTTCAACAAGGTTTTCGGCTACTATCTGGAAATCACGCGGGCTAATGAGGCCGCTGTGCCGCCTGACTACATCCGCAAGCAGACGCTGGTCAACGCCGAGCGGTACATCACGCCCGAACTAAAGGAGTATGAGTCCCTCATCCTCAACGCCGAGGAGCGCACCATCGAACTGGAGACGCGGCTGTTCCGCGACCTGTGCGAGCAGATCGGCGCCCACGCTGCGCGCTTACTCGGCACGGCCAGGGCCATCGCCTACCTGGATGTGGTGACGGCTCTAGCCGACGTGGCCCGCCGCTACAACTACGGGCGGCCCGAGTTCGTCGCCGACGGCGCGCTGGAGATTCGCGGCGGCCGCCACCCCGTCGTCGAGCGTGCCCTGGACACGGGCGGCTTCGTCGCCAATGACCTGCATCTGGACGAGGGGGAGATCATCATCCTGACTGGCCCCAACATGGCGGGCAAGTCGGTCTATCTCAAGCAGACGGCCCTCATCGTGCTCCTGGCGCAGATCGGCTCCTTTGTACCCGCTGATAGCGCGCGACTATCCCTGGTTGACCGCATCTTCACCCGCATCGGCGCGCACGACGAAATTGCCCAGCACCAGAGTACCTTCATGGTGGAGATGGTCGAGACGGCCAACATCCTGCGCCACGCCACGCCACGTAGCCTGGTGATTCTGGACGAAGTAGGGCGAGGGACGAGTACCTATGACGGTCTATCCATCGCCTGGGCCGTCGTCGAATATTTACATAACAGCCCGGACATGCGCGCCCGTACCCTGTTTGCCACCCACTACCACGAGCTGACGGAGCTGGCCGAGCGACTGCCTCGCATTCGCAACTACAACGTGGCAGTGGCTGAGGAGGGCGACGACGTGGTGTTCCTGCATCGCATTGTGCCGGGGGGAGCGGACCGTTCTTATGGTATCCACGTCGCCCAACTGGCGGGGTTGCCACGCGCAGTCATCCATCGCGCCGCCGAGATTCTGGCCGACCTGGAACGCGACGCCCACGCGCCCGGCGCGCCGCGCCCCACTGAGGACCAGCCGCACCAACTCGCCATCTTCGCCGCTGAGCACCCCGTCGTGGCGGCCCTGCGCGAGACGGACGTCAACCAGTTGACGCCTCTAGACGCTATCAATCTGCTGTATCAGCTTCAGAAGCAGGCGAGGGGCTAATGCGGGGCCGCAGCGATGCGGCAATCAAGTGGGCGAGGGTCTCCCGTAGCCACGGCCGCCCGTTCCACCGCCCAGGCGCGCATGGTTGATGCTCTGGGTGGCCCGGTCTATCATCTGGTCGAACAGGCGGATGTCGTGCGCCCCAAAGAAGGTTTCCCCACGCCGACCGAGCACAACCAGGGCCAAGCGACCGTCGGGTCTGGGCATGGCCATTGCCAACACGGCCCATAGCTCGCCGTCATCAACGTGGGGGCTGAGCGTCAACTGGCGGGGGCGACTCTCCTGCGCCAGGCGTGGCGCTAATCGCTCGATGTGCGGGCCATCTACGCGCCGCATCAGGTCTTCGTCGCCGACGTTGTAGAGGCGGGTAAGCGAGCCGCCGGTCATATCCGCGTCATACACAATGGCGCCGTCGGCGCGTAGCGCCGCTACGATGGCGTCAGCCAGGCGCTGGGCGAGACGGTCGAAGGCCATCTCCGGCCCGACAATACTCGCCAGGGCATCGAGCGCCTCGGCGCGCCGGCGCAGGCTGCGCTCGTGTCGCACGGCGGCCTGGGCTTCTCGCGCGCGATGAGCAAGGTTGCGGTAGCGCTCGGCCAGGCGCAACATCAGGGTCAGGCGTAGCCTTGCCTCGTCGCCCGTCGCGCCCCGCCACAAGACATCGTCGGCGCCCCAGCGGATGAGGCGCAAGGCCTCCTCGGCCGTAGCCTGGTCGCCTATCAGTCCGATGGGAGTGAAGCGATCTTCGGCCGCTGCTCGCCACGCTAATAGCCGACGGCAGACTTCGTCAGCCCCCGGCGTGATTGCCAGGTCGATGAGTACCAGATCAGGTGTCCAATCCTGGGCCAGCTGGAGGGCTTCGTCGGCTGAGTCAGTGCAGAACACGCGCTCGGCCATAGCTTCGAGGAGAGCGGCGAAGGGGCCGGTCGCCTGCGGAGGGGGAGCGACTAACAGGAAGGTCCCGGCAGGTGGGACGGGTAGGGTCACGGAGCATCCCGAGGGTCAGTCACGTTGGCGGTCACGAAGCGCGCGCTCGACTTCGCGCTTCGAGTCGCGTTCGGCGATGGCATCCCGCTTGTCGTAGGATTTCTTACCGCGAGCCAGGGCCAACTCGATCTTGGCCCGATTGTTCTTGAGGTAGACACGCAGGGGGATGAGCGCCAGCCCCTTCTCGGTGACAGCGCCCGCCAGGCGGTTGATCTCCTTGCGATGCATCAGCAGCTTGCGGGGCCGCATGGGATCGTGACTCACATAGCCTGCCTGATCGTAGGGAGCGATGTGGACATTGAACAGCCACATCTCGCCACCCTTGACCTGGGCGTAGCTGTCGCGCAGGTTCACCCGCCCCGCGCGGATGGACTTGATCTCGGTCCCCGTCAGCGCGACGCCTGCCTCGTAGGTCTCTTCGATGCTGTAGTCGTGGCGGGCCTTGCGATTCTCGGCCAGAGTCCGGTTGGCGCGGCCAGCCCCGTCGTGACTTGACATAGCTATCGCCCTGCGACCAGCAGCTCAATGGCACGCTGGAGCTGACGATCGCCGCTCGTGCCTGCGTCGCCTTCCTGCTCGACCACCTCATCCGGCTCGATGCCCGCCTTCGAGATGTCGTGTCGCTGCGGCGTCAGCCAGTGGGCCACGGTCACATGCAGGGTAGATTGGTCGGAGAGCTGATGCACGTTCTGGACGGAGCCTTTGCCGAAGGTCTTCGCGCCCACGAGCTTGCCGCGCTGGCGGTCGTGAATCGCGCCGGCGACGATCTCGGAGGCGCTGGCGCTGCCGGCGTTGACCAGCACAACCAGCGGAATATCGAGGCCAACCCCGCCGCCCTTGGCGCGGAAGGCTTCTTCCCGCCCGTCGCTGTACCGTTCGTACACGATCACGCCATCGTCGATAAACTGGCTGGCAATATCGATTGCGGCGGTCAGGTAGCCGCCTGGGTTGTTGCGTAAGTCAAGCACGATGGCCTGCGCGCCCCTGGCCCGCATGTCCTGAAGGGCGCGCTGCACCTCGCCGGTCGACCGCTCGCCGAAGAGCTTGAGGCGAAGGTAGCCGACGGTAGGCGCGCCCATGTCCTCGAGGGTGCGGGCGGTCACAGTCGGCATGCTGATGGGGGCGCGCTTGAGGGTGACATCGAAGGGTGCGCCGCCGTTGCGCTGTATGGTCAAGGTAACTGACGTGCCCTTCGGCCCACGCAGGACCGTCACCGCGTCGGCGCTGCTGATGCCGTGCATCTCACGGCCGTCGACTCTGAGAATAACATCGTTGGGCTGGAGGCCAGCCTGCTCGGCGGGGGAGCCTGGCACGGGGCTGACCACGACAAGGCGACCGTCCTTGTCAGTCTGAACGGTCGCGCCGATGCCCTCGAACTGGCCCGCCAGGTCGCTGCGCTCAAGGGAGGCGGCGCGCGGTTCCAGCAGGGTTGTGTTGGGGTCGTTGAGCGCGCCAAGCGCACCCCGCAGCGCGCCATAGGTGACAGCCTGGTCGCTGGGAACCTGGCCGTAGAATTCGCGTTGCACGATGCCCCAGGCTTCCCAGAAGACCTTGAAGCTATCGGGCGAGCGCGTCGATCCGAAAGGGCCCAGGTCTACCCCCAGGCCCGCCAGGGCTGTGGAGCGGTTAGGGACGTTGAGCATGCCATTTGTCATAAAACCGGCGGCAAAGGACAGGCCAACGATGAGAATGAGGCCGGCGATGATCAGGGAAGCGCGTAGCGAGTCCCGCATACGTGAGTCTCCGCGCCTGGCGGCCAGGCGTAGGAAATGGAATAGAGGCTATTCTAGCATTGGCGAGGCAGAATGACAAACCCTCAGCGCGCCGAATAGCTCTTCGGGTGGCATCTACCCTTGACGGAGCGTCGCATTTGTTATAAAATGCGACACAAGGTATCGCTGTGCTGAACCGCTCCCAGGAGCCATCATATGCCCCCTGCCCTATCCCTCAACGACGCCGTGGACGAGTATCTCAACGACCTCAAGGTACTCAAGTCGCCGCATACCTGGGGCGTCGCTCATATCGCGCTCACCCGCTTCCTCGACTACGTCGCGCGCCGCCAGCCCGAAGCCCTCGGCGACATCGAAGCCCTCTCGCCGCGCACCGTGCGCCTGTTCTCCGGCCACCTCGTCGATCACGGCCTGCAGAAGCCGTCGGTCGCCACCTATCTCGTCCCCGTGCGCTGCCTGCTCAAGTATGCCCTGAAGACAAACCCCGGCCTGGACATCCCGCCGCCCGACATCATCGAGCTACCGGCGTTGGCCGACCGCGTGCCCATCCCCGACGAGCGCCTGCCCGACATGCTGCGCCTGGCAACGGAGGACGCCCAGGACGCGACGGTCTGGCGGCTGACCAGGATGCGTGACCGGGCTATGTTGGAGACCCTGTACGC
>CAZJJF010000339.1:0-4682 GCA_964546245.1 uncultured Anaerolineales bacterium | reverse complement strand
ACCTACGACACCCTGTTCCGAAGACAGGTGCTCTAATCCACTGAGCTACGGGGGCGCGCCAATATGACGCCTCGGTTAGCCCTAATCATACGTCGCCAGAGCGCATCTACGGTACGGTTTTTGCGAGGCCTGACGCGCCACTGTATACTTGATGTATGAATCATGACTTCCAGAGCGCCACGGATGTGGCCGTCGCAGGTCAACTGGTGCTGATGGTCAGCGCCGACAACAAGCGTTTCATCATTCGCCTCACCCCCGGCGCCGAGTTTCACACCCACAAGGGCCGCATGTTTCATGACGACATCATCGGCCAGCCCCTGGGCCGGGTCGTGGAGACACATCGCGGCGACCGCTTCGTCGCCCTGCAAGCCACGCTGTTCGACCTTATCATGAGCGTGCAGCGTGGCGGCACGATTATGTACCCCAAAGATATTGCCTACGCCCTCCTCAAGCTGGGGGCGGGGCCGGGGGCGCGAGTCATCGAGGCGGGCACGGGTAGCGGCGGCCTGACCACCGCTCTGGCGACGTATGTTCGCCCGGCGGGCCGCGTCTATTCTTATGAGGTGCGCGAAGACATGCAGTCGCGTGCCCGGAAGAATCTGGAGCGCATCGGTCTCGATGAGTGGGTCGAGTTTCGGGTCCGCGATATTGTCGAGGGGTTTGAGGAGACCCACGTCGACGCCGTGTTTCTGGATGTGCGCGAGCCAGAGGACTATCTGGCTCAGGTGTGGGCCGCGCTGCGTTGGGGCGGCGCGTTTGGCGCCCTCGTTCCCACCACCAATCAGGTGAGCGAGGTGTTGGCCGGCATGCAGGCCAGCGGCTTCATGGACATCGAGGTGGCGGAGATCATCTTGCGCCTGTACAAGACGGTTCCGGCTCGCTTGCGACCTATGGACCGTCTGACGCCGCACACGGGATATCTGCTGTTTGGCCGCAAGGCGATGCCCCTTGTGGCCGCCGGCGCAGACGCTGGTGGCGAGGGTGAGCTAGAGGAAGGGGGCGGCGAGGGCGGAGCGGGGTAAGGAGTCGGGCCGCTCAGGTTACGAAGCAGGGTGGAGGAAACGACTATGATCGCGTTTGTGCTTAGCGGGGGAGGCAGCCGGGGCGCGTTGCAGGTTGGCGCGCTGCGCGCCTTGCTGGAGCGAGGCATCGCGCCGGACATGGTTGTGGGCACGTCCGTCGGCGGTATTAACGCCGCCGCGCTGGCTGGCGACCCGTCGCTGGGCAATATCGAGCATATGGAGGCGCTTTGGCGGCAGACCCGTCGCGCGGACATCTATCCGGGCAGCCGGGTGCAGATTGCCTGGCGCGTTGCGACGGGTAAGGGCAGCCTCTACCCTAACGATGGCCTGAAGCGGCATCTGTACCGCCATATCACGTCGAAGGTCGAGGCTTTCGCTGACCTGCAACTGCCCTGCTATATCGTTGCCACCAATCTCGACACAGGCGCGATGCGCGTGCTGGGTGAGCAGCCTACCGATAAGGTCCTTGACGCGCTCATGGCAACGACGGCCCTGCCCCCCTTGCACCCACCCTATCATCTAGACGATGGCGAGTACGTGGACGGCGGCACGACGGCGCTACTGCCCATCGAGGTGGCGATCGCGCACGGCGCGCGCGAGGTCTACGCCTTGCACGTTATCGATGGCCCCGCGCCCCCGGTGGGGCGGCGCACGATGCTGCAGATCGGCGGCAAGGCCATCGGCGCGCTCGTGCAACGCCAGTGGCAAGACACCGTGGCGCGGGTCGAGAAGGGCAGCGTCCGCCTTCACCATATCCGGCTGACGCCGCCTGAGCCTTGCCCGATGTGGGACTATTCCAAGACCGACCTGCTTCTCCAGGCAGGCTACGAGCAGGCGGTCGCCTTCCTGGGCCAGATGCCACCGACGCCGGCGCCGTGGCATGCGCGGGCACGTCAGCGGGTAGCCTCGCTCCTGCGCGCGCCGGCCGGCGACACCAAACTCGGCGAGCGGCTGCGATAGGCAGGCGCGCCACAAGCCAAAGGGGGCGTGTGACGACACGCCCCCTTTGCGCGTTGATTGCCGCCGTCAAGGTCTCTGGCGGCGTATCCGATAGCGAAGGTAGCCCAGCAGTCCTGCCAGGCCGCTGCCCAGTAGCAGTATAGTCGACGCTTCCGGGATCTCAGGCGGTGGGGAGGACGAGCCACCGAAGGGCGTGGCCGTCGGCTGCGGAACAACCGGCGTGAGGGTCGGGGCGTTGCCGCCCGTAGCGGGTGTCATCGCGGCGGGCGTCCCTGGCGTTGGGCGGGGTGTGCTGGTGGCCGAGGGGGTTGGTGTCGGTGTCGCCGTGGGCGCGGTCTCCTTGGGTGGCACGTCGCCTGTGTACTTCTGCAATCCCAGGGTAGTGCCAATCCACAGGTTGTCATTGCTGTCTACAACCAGGGCTGTGATGTGGCCGTTGGTAAGCGGGGAGTTTGCCGGCGTGAAGGTGCGCCATTCGCCGTTCACCAGGACACGGATGCCGCCCTGGGCATAATACTGGTTCCCCTGGCCGGCGGGGAAGACCTTGGCCGGGAAGTCCTCCACGTCCTGACCGCCCCGCGACAGGCCGACCCACGGTGTGCCGCCGCCCTTCTGGCGGTAGGCGATCGCGCTCACCCAGCCCTCGTCGGTGAACTTGGCGTTTTGCCACGCTCCCTGCCCCGGCGCCAGCCAGTTGACGACGGCGTTGGCGAGGAAGGGGTCGAGGGACTTGGGAGGATCGGCTGAGTAGCCGCCCGCCCACACCGTGCCATCCTGCGCATAGTAGACCGAGCGCGCGTCGCCCGCACTGAGGGTGAGGCCATTCTGGCCCGCGACAAAGTTGGTCCACGTGCTGCCCGCGAGGCGACTGGCGCCGCCCGTCTGTGTCTCACCAGGATTCGTTGGCGATGTGCTTGCCACCCAGACCTGATCGCCGCTGCCGCTCAAGTCCGTGATTTCGTTGGCAATAATAGTCGGGGCCGTAATCGGCGTCCCCCACGCACTGGTCGCGGTGTCGTAGACCCCCAGCCCCCCCGACACACCAGGCATGCCGTGGGGTTCGGGCCACTTGTTGCCGGTACCCACGAAGACCTGGGGCCCTCGACGCGCGAGACTGGAAATGGACTCGCCAGGCAGGGCCGGCCCTGGATCGATAATTTCCCAGGGCGGGTTGTCGATGGCGACGCCGCCCTTGATGATCTGGCCCTCCGGGAGCTGGTCGCGCAACAGGCCGACCCACAGGCGGCCCTTGTCGTCGAACAGCAGGCTGCTCACCGCGCTGCTGACGCGGCCCGTGCTGGAGTCGCCGATGGGGTAGGGCCGCCACTTGCCCTGCGTGTCGAGGAAGTTCAGGCCGGCGCCGGTCCACTCACCTGGGGAGGTGGGATAGGCCGCGCCGACCCACACCGAGCCATCACTCTTGAGGGCGATGGCGGAGATGTGGTTGGAACGGGGCGTCAGGCCCAGGGCGGCGGTGGACAGGACGGTGGTCTTGGGGGGAGCGAAGGTCAAGGCCCCGATGCCGTGGCCCTCGGTTCCCTGGGAGTAACCCGTTCCGTCCACATTGCCCAGGCGGGCCGACGTGCCGAAGTAGCCCAGCTGGCGGGCGGGGTCGAGGATGAGAGCGCGGACGAGGTTACCAGGCAACTTCTGGCCGGTGGTGCCGCCCTGGGTGTTGTAGAGGGCACAGACGGGGACGTTGGCGGAGTCGAAGCCACCATCCCAGGTGAGGCGACAGACACCGAGGCCCTCGCCGCGGTCGAGGTTGGGGGTATCGGCGGCCAGGGACAGCCACATCTGGTTGTTGAGGCCAGGGGTGATGTAGAGGATGCGGTTGGCGCCGGTGGGCAGGGAGGGCATGGGGGTCAGGCCAGAGGCCGGGGCGGAGCCAGGGGCGGTGAAGGCCTTCCACTGGGCGGTGGCGGGGGAGTTACCCTTGAGGATCTCGAAGCCGTTGCCGCCCTGGGTGAGGTCGCCAGAGCCGAACCACTTGAGGCCCTGGGGGTCGATGGCGACGGCGAGGAAGGAGGGGTACTTGGGGAAGGCGTTGGGGTCGCCGTCGGCGCGCTGGAACTTATCGATGGTCAGGTCGGGGTGAACGACGGCGATGCCGCCGTAGCGGTCGCGGAAGAAGGTGTTGGGGCGTTCGGGGGAGGGGTCGATGCTTTCGAGGCCAGGGCGGAAGGTGAGCCAGACATCGTTGGTGGTGAAGTCGACGGCGATGTCGGTGACGTTGTTGGAGGGGAGAGCGTCGTTGTGGGAGGCGGTAGACCAGGTGTTGAGGATGGTGGGGGTATCGGAGGCGATGTCGAGGCGAGCGAAGCCGCCGCCGAGCCACTTGCGGTCGTTGGGGGACCAGGACTGCTGCGCGCCGACCCACAGGGTATCGCCCTGGAGGGCGAGGGCGGTGAGGGTATCGGAGGGGAGACGGCCGCCAGTGGAGGCCTGGGTAAGGACGAGCCAGTCGCCGTTAGGGGCAAGGCGAGCCAGGCCCTTGTTGGTGGCGAACCACTTGTAGTCACGGCTATCGACGACGGCGGCGCGGACGACGTTGCCAGGCAGGCCAGACTGGGGAGCGAGGAACTGGGTGGGGGTGGGGTTAGCGAGGTCGGCCACGTCCCAGCGGACGACGCCGCCGCCGCGGGTGGCGGCCCAGACGATGGTATCGCCCTCGAAGGCCAGGTCCCAGATGTCGTCCCC
>CAZJJF010000338.1:0-4686 GCA_964546245.1 uncultured Anaerolineales bacterium | reverse complement strand
CAGCATCTCGGTGATGGTCAGCACCAGGTCGGTGGCCGTCGAGCCTTCGGGTAGCTTGCCCGTCAGGCGGAAACCAACGACCTGCGGGATCAGCATCGACACCGGCTGGCCCAGCATGGCAGCCTCGGCCTCAATGCCACCTACACCCCAACCCAGCACTCCGATACCGTTGATCATCGTCGTGTGCGAGTCAGTCCCTACCACCGTATCGGGGTAGGCCACCCGCTCGCCGTCCTTCTCGACGCCGAAAACCACCCGGCCCAGGTATTCCAGATTCACCTGGTGAACGATACCCGTCTCCGGCGGCACGACGGCGAAGTTCTCGAAGGCCGTCTGCGCCCAGCGCAGCAACGCGTAGCGCTCCTTGTTGCGGGCATATTCATAGTCGGTATTGAGCTGGATTGCCAGCGATGTGCCGTACACATCCACCTGCACCGAGTGATCGATAACCAACTCGGCGGGCTGCAAGGGGTTGATCTTCTTAGGGTCGCCACCCAGTTCGGCCATAGCGTCGCGCATCGAAGCCAGATCGACCACGGCCGCCACGCCGGTGAAGTCCTGCATAATGACGCGGGCAGGCGTGAAGGCGATCTCCTGGCTGGGGGTAGCCTTAGGGTCCCAGCGGGTGAAATCTAGAATATCGTCGGCCGTGACGTTCGTGCCGTCCTCATGTCGGAGGAGATTCTCTAGCAGGATGCGCAACGAGTAGGGCAGGCGCGCCAGATTGACGCCCTGCTGCGCCAGCGCGTCCAGGCGATAGAGGCTGTAGTCGCGATCACCAACACGGAGGGAGGACCGGGCGCCGAAAGAGTTGAGCATACGCAGTCTCCTGGGCAGGGGCGAAGGGCCGGGGGAAGGCCCGAGGGCGGCAGATGGGGCGGCGCGCATACCACGCCACACGTCAATTATACGCCCGGCGGGAAGGGAGAGGCAACATCCAGGCCGCCGCCGGGTTCCCACGCCGTCGCGGCGGCTTGTCGGCTAGCAGGCGTGGTGCTACACTTGCTCAGATGCAGCGGAGAGGAGGGCCACCCGATGAGCGCGAACCTGACCCAGACCGACCTGGGGCCGTATGTCCGCCCGCGAGCTGAGATCGATGCGATGGAGGCCCAGTGGCTGGCCCCCTACGCTGAGAAGTCGGCCACCTCGCGCGGCCGTCAGTACGGCGGCGAGCCGCATCCCTACCGCACCGAGTTCCAGAAGGATCGCGACCGCATCATCCACACCACAGCGTTCCGCCGCTTGCAGTACAAGACTCAGGTGTTCATCAACTACGAGGGCGACTACTATCGCACGCGGCTCACCCACACAATGGAAGCGGCGCAGATGGCGCGCAGCATCGCCCGCGCCCTGCGCGTCAACGAGGACCTGTCGGAGGCGATCATCCTGGCCCACGACCTGGGCCACTCGCCCTTCGGCCATAGCGGCGAAGTCACCCTCGACCGCCTGATGCTGGAACGCATGGGTCTCGACCCCAATGACCCCGCCAACGTAGGCCGCGGCTACAACCACAATGTCCAGTCCCTGCGCATCGTCGACCGCCTGGAGCAACGCTGGCCCGGCTACAACGGCCTCAACCTGACCTGGGAGACGCGCGAGGGCATGGTCAAGCACGTCACGGAATATGACGTGGTCGCACCTGAGTTCGTCGCCCCTTTCCTGCCTGCGTGGCGGCCATCGGTGGAGGCGCAACTGGTGAACTACGCCGACGAGCTGGCTTATAGCGTTCACGACCTGGACGATGGCCTGCGCTCCGGTATCCTGACGGCCGACATGTCCGCCCTGCAGGATGTACGCCTGTGGCAGGCTATCCTGCCCTATGCCGAGGGGCCTTTCTCGGAACTTAACCGCCATGTGATGATTCGCAAGCTGTTCGACCTGGTAGTGACCGACCTCATCCGCACCACCGCCGCCAACCTGGAAGCCGCCAACCCCCACAGCGCCGACGACGTGCGACGCCTGGCGCAGCCGGTCGTGCGCCTGTCAGCCGAGATGGCCGCCTATGTGGCCGAGCTGAAGCGCTTCCTGTACGAGAATATGTACCGCGCCCCGCGCGTGGTGCGCATGTTCCGCAAGGCCGAGCGGGTGCTGATCGGCCTGTTCGAGGCCTTTGAGGAAGACTACCGCCAACTGCCGACCAAGACGCGCGCCCGCCTGTTGACAGTGAACCCTGAGGTGCGCGACGGCGGCGGTTTCACCATCAAGGGCTATCGTGTCGTCACCGACTATATCGCGGGCATGACTGACCGCTACGCGCTCGACGAGCACAAGCGGCTATACGACCCATACGAAAGAACATGAAACGTGATGCGTGATGCGCGGGAAGAGGGCTTCTCCGGTCACGTCGCACGCATCACGTTTCACGCGCCACGGCAGGAGTCTCCTTGGATCTCATCAACGCCATCCTCCTCGGCATCGTCGAAGGCATCACCGAGTTCCTGCCGGTCTCGTCGACCGGCCACCTCATTGTCGCTAACCGTTTTCTGCCACTGCCCCCCCATGTTGAGGTCACCTTCGACATCTTCATCCAGCTGGGGGCTATTCTCGCCATCGTCTGGCTGTATCGCGCCAAACTGGTCGAATTGCTGCGGCGGCTGCCCTCGGATCGGGGCGCGCAGCGCTTCGCCGTGGTTCTGCTGATCGCTTTCCTACCGGCGGCAATCTTGGGCTTTCTGCTGCGCGGGGTGATTCGCGATTACCTGTTCAACCCGATTAGCGTCGCCTTCGCTATGGTACTGGGTGGCATCCTCATCCTGATGATTGATCGTGAGGACCGCGAGAGCAGCACCCACACCATCGAGGCCGTATCACCCAGGCAGGGCGTGGCGATTGGCCTGGCGCAATCCCTGTCCCTCTTTCCTGGCGTGTCCCGCTCGGCGGCCACCATCCTGGGCGGCCTCCTCACCGGCCTCGACCGCCGCACCGCCGTTGAGTTCTCCTTCTTCCTATCGATTCCCACCCTGGGTATCGCCACACTCTACGAGTTAGCCAAGAGCGCGCCAAGCCTGCAACCCTCGGATTGGCTGCTGCTCCTGGCTGGCTTTATCTCGGCTTTCATCACAGCAGTCATCGTGGTGCGCTGGTTTCTGCGCTACGTATCGACCAATACCCTGGCTCCATTTGGCGTCTATCGCATCATCGTCGGCTTCGTCGTGCTGGCGTTGTACCTGATGGGCGTTCTCCACCGCTGAGGAAGAGTGTATGTCCACTGCCCCCGCCTTATCGACCATGTGGCTTCAGACGCGCTACGACCGTGTCGTGGACTTTGCGCGAGCCGCGTGGAACATTGGCTTTCGCCGCTTCGAGTTGAGCCATATCCTCCCCACCGCCGCCTTTGAGGGTTTCGTACCGGGCGAGTGGGACGTGGCCGCCGTGCATCATCCCGCGCCCCTGCCCACCACCCGCGTCCCGCACCTGTCGGACCCTGACCCCGAGCGGCGGTGGCTGGCCGTGGCCCACGCTCGCGGCAGCCTCGACACCGCCGCCCGCTACGGCGCGGCGGCCGTGATACTCCACATCGGCGACATCCCGGAGCTTGAATACCAGGAAGATGAGTTGCGCAGCCGCACCCTGGCCCGCCAACAAACGAAGCCAGAATATGCCGCGGCCGTCGCTCGCTTTGACGCTGAGCGGGCGCGTCGGCGCGAGCCGTACCTGGCCGCTGCCCTCGACAGCCTGCTGCGCCTGGCTGACGACGCCGCACGCCTCGGCGTGCGACTTGGCCTGGAGACGCGGGAGTTCGCCCGCGAGATTCCCGACCTGGACGACATGACTATTCTGCTGGATGAGTTGCCAGCTGAGGTGGCGGGCATGTGGCTGGACACAGGCCACGTGGCAATCACGGCGCGGCTGGGTCGCCCTGGCCTGCGCGACTGGCTGGGCCATCACGGCGACCGACTCATCGGCCTGCACCTCCACGACTGCCTGGATTTGCGTGACCACCTGGTCCCCGGCCAGTGCGACGTTCACTTCGCCGCCCTGACGCCCTACCTTACCCCCGACACGGTGCGCACGTGCGAGCTTGACTGGTTCTACACGCCCGGTGAGCTACGCGCGGGCGTCGCTCGCCTCGTCGCAGCCGGTGTGTGCGCTCCTCTAGCGTCGTAGGCGTTTGCATTTTGACGCGACCTATGTTATACTCGCAGGCGATTTAGCCGACCTTGAGCAGTGCGTTGAAAAGTGGGATGCCCCCACTTTTCTTGTTGTAACGGACTGTTGGGCGCCACCCACGGTCCGGCCCGCGATGGAGGGGCGTAGTCCTGGCTATGGCAAGTACATCGAAAAACGATCTGGCGGTCGCCATCAAGCATCTCGCAGCCGAGCGCAATCTGCCGCGCGAAGTGATTCGTGAGGCCCTGGAGGCTGCGCTCGTCTCGGCGTACAAGAAGACGCCCGAAGCCGCTGCGCAGCATATTACCGTCGACATTGAAACGGCCGACGGGAAGCCGCGTGTCTTTGCCGAAAAGGAAGTTGTGGAGGAGGTGCGCGACGACCGGGTCCAGATGACCCTGGAAGAGGCGCGCACGGTGGACCCGCTGGCCGTCCTGGGCGGTGTGGTTCGCATCGATGTGACCCCCGACGACTTCGGACGCATCGCAGCGCAGACGGCCAAGCAGGTCATCTTGCAACGCATCCGCGAGGCAGAGCGCGATCAGGTCTTCAGCCAGTACTCGCAGTCCGAAGGCG
>CAZJJF010000337.1:0-4715 GCA_964546245.1 uncultured Anaerolineales bacterium | reverse complement strand
CATCCGGTGGTGGGCCGATGAGGGGGTCGCCCTGGTAGACGTAACGCTTGGCGATGACATCCTTGACTTGCGTCGACATACACGACCTCGCTAGACGGCGCCTCGGTGCGGGCCGAAGGCGGTTGGGAAGCGATGGAGCGAAGCGATGAGGGGCGTAATGCCCAGGGCCTCGACGCGAGTCGAGGCTGCTGAGGCGGGGTGCGGCAACCTTGCCAATGCTCCCTCCTGGATGCCCAGCGATGGGGCGAATAGCGGCGCCGTGCCTGGACCGGCGCCGCGGTGGGCAGTGGCGTTAGCGCGCCGGCCGAGGCGCTGCCTCAGGCTTGGGCGTCGTGGGCGCAGCGGGGGCCGCCATGTGCGCCGCGCGCAGGTAAACGAACCAGTAGACGGCCCCGACCATGATCGCGCCGCCGATGATGTTGCCAATCGTGACAGGCAGCAGGTTGCCGACGAAGAAACGCTCCCAGGTGATGGTGGGGTAGTCGGCGGGAACCTTGCCCAACACGGCCCAGAACGAAGCGGGGGCAAACCCCTTGATGAGCAGGCCCATCGGGATGAAGTACATGTTGGCGATGCTGTGCTCGAAGCCGGCCGCCACGAAGGCGGCGATGGGTGGCACGATAGCCAGGATGCGGTCCGTGGTGCTGCGGGCGCTGAAGCTCATCCAGACGGCCAGGCAGACCAGGACGTTGCATAGCATGCCCAGGACAATGGCAGGTAGGAAGTCGAGGCTGGTCTTGGCGGCCGCCGTAGCCAGGGCGGTAGCGCCGATGCTGGTCTTGCCGAACATGTATTGGCCGCTGACGAATACCAGGACGGCGGTGGCGATGGCCCCTGCGAAGTTACCGAGGTAGACGATGACCCAGTTCTTGACGAGCAGCCAGGTGCTTACTTTGTGGTCGGCCCAGGCCATGACGATGAGATTGTTGCCGGTGAACAGCTCGGCGCCGCCGACGACGACGAGGATCAGGCCCAGGGAAAAGACGAAGCCGGCGAGCAGGCGGATGATGCCATAGGGCACGTCACTGCCACCGGCCATGACGGTGGTCGAGAACATAGCGCCCAGGCCGATGAACGCGCCAGCCAGCACCGACAGCATGAACATGACGGGCCAGTGCAGGTGGGCCTTGCGCACGCCGACGGTTTCGGCTTTGGTCGCCATTTCCGGTGGCACTAGCGCGTCGAAGGAGAAGTCGTTTGCCATTCTCACACCCTCGTGAATGATGAATTGCTCAGGCCTGCGCGCGGGCGGGCGGGGTCTCGGTCCCCGGCGCCAGTAGTCGGCGCGCGAGACGACCTAGCTGCTGCCGCGCCCGATGCAGCCGACTCTTGACCGCGCTCTCGGAGAGGCCCGCTGCCTGGCTCATCTCGGCGTAGGACAGGTCGTCCCAATAACGCAAGATGAGCAGGCGCTGGCCCTCTGGCGAAAGGGATTGCAGAAGTTGGCGCAACTCAGCATCTCGCTCGTGGGCCAGGGCCGTGATCTCCGGGTCCTGGCTGTCGCTGACAGGTTCAAAAGCGCCCAGATTGCCGACGGGCAGAGCTGCCTCGTGGCGAAGTTGATCGATGCAGATATGCGCTGCAATGGACATCAGCCAGCTACGCAGCGGCCGATCAGGCTGAAACGAGTCGAAGCGGGCGAAGGCCCGCAAGAAGGTCTCCTGGGTAGCATCCTCGGCCTCGGCCTCAGAGTGAAGCAGCCGCAATGCCAGGTGATAGACCGGGAGTCGATACTCAGAGACGAGATTGCCAAACGCGGTTGCGTCGCCTTGCTGGGCGAGTCGAACCAAATCAGAATCAACGCACTGCGTCATAATTCCTCGCATATCTGCCCCAGTCCATAATACCTAATTCCGCCAGCAGGGGGGTGAAGAGTCAGTGGCTGCGTGGGAAGGATTCTCAACGGGCAAGGCGTATCCTGTCGCGTAAGCGGCGCTGGGGATGGGCGTTGCTCCCCAGCGCCGCTCATACGGCGGTGGCCCCGCTAGAACCCGTGCGCGACGCCTCTGTGGCAGTGCGTACACCGATCATTCGCCTCGTGCCCTGACTGAAGCTGAAGCATGGGCGAGACCTTCGCCTCGTGACAGCGGATGCAGTTCTCCTGAACAATCTCGAGGCTGCTGGGCTTGATGCGAATGACCTGCGGGTCGCCTAGAGTGAACACCCAGGAGTGACGCACACCATGCTCCGCCTTCGTCACGTACTTGCCCACCAGGTCGTGGGGCACGTGGCAGTCATTGCAGGTGACACTGCGGTGGACGGACACCTGCCAGCTGTTGAACTCCTCGCGCATCACGTGGCAGTTGACGCATGCATTCGGGTCATCCACCATGTACGAGAAGCCTTTAGCGTAGCTGAAGGTGAAACCGGCGACGCCGATCAGGACGCCGAGCGCCAGGGTGGCGAGCGCCCAGAAGTAGGTGCGGAAGCCGCCGGGGGATGTCATCGCTGGCTCTCCGCCGCGCGCGCCGCCAGTTCTGCCTGTCGCGCGTAGTCGATGGCGTCGCCCAGCACGCGGTTTGCCTCTTGCGGGCTGTGGAAGCCCATACTGTTCTCGGCTGAGAGCATGTCGTAGCGGATGAAGGCGCGCCGGTGGAGGTCGCGGGCGGCCTTGAGCTGCTCATCGCTGACGCCCGCCTGCATGGCGGCGGTAATGGCATCCTGGGCCGAGACGATGGCCTTGTCGGCGCGCTCTAGCTGACTGAAGGTGCGCTCTTGAATCTCAATCACGCGGGCCTTCAACTCCTCTTCTGAATAGCGGTGGCACGTGCCGCACGAATTGGTCAGGTTGATCATGGGGGTGCGAATCCAGTGATCGGCGACCTTGACTGCGCCCTCGCGCTTGTAGGGCATGTGGCAGTCGGCGCACGCGACGCCGGCGCGGGCGTGGATGCCCGTGGACCACAGCTCAAACTCAGGGTGCTGCATCTTGATGAGGGGCGCTTTGGTCTCGGCGTGGTCCCAGTCCTTGAAGCCCACCTCGTTGTAATACGCCTCGATGTCCTCGATGCGTAGCCCCTTGTCCCAGGGGAATGTCAGATATTTGCCTGGCCCCTTGAAGTAATACTCCACGTGGCACTGGGCGCAGACGTAGGTGCGCATCTCCTGGCGCGACGCCTGGTTGACATCGATGCCGCGCCGCTGCATGGCTTCGATGAAGGCGGGGCGCGTCACTGTCAGGGTCATCGTTTCAGAATCATGGCAGTCGGCGCAGCCGATGGGGTGCTTCTGGGCATCCACCTGATATTGGGCCAGAACCTCTTTCATGGGGGTGGAGTAGAACTTCTCCGCCCCCATTTCCTTAATCATCGTGGGGACCAGGGAACTCTTGCAGGTGAAGCATGCGCCTGGCTTCGCGTCGCCGAGACGCGCCGTGCTGACGACGTCCCTGATGGCGTTCATGTGCCCCTGCTCCTCGCGATACTCGATGGCGAAGGGGTAGCCGGCGAAGAGGCGCTTGAGATTGGGGAACTTGTCGAGGCGGCTGAAGGCCTCCGAGCCGCCGTAGCGCCCGTAGTCGGAGTACTTGACGGTCTCGGCGGTGTTCAGCGTCTTCTTCCAGCCGTCGTACTCGCGCGGGAAGTTGGCTGCCCACAATGCCGAGTCAGGCTCCGAGGGCTTGATGTCAGTGATCTTGACGAAGGTGGTGCGCGCTTGCTGCTGGCGCTCGATGACGCTCACCAGGAGGGCCAGGCCGACCACGGTGAGAAGCGTCGCGGCGATTAGTATGAACACCAGTCGCGAACGTTTCATGTGGCTGCTCCTTTGCGATGGCAATGATGTTCGCTGGTGAGACCCCTCCGGTGGGCGGGGAGAGGCATCGCGGTGGATAGGGTGTGGCACGGCCGCGAAGCTGGCGGTGGAAGTGGTGGCGCTCGCGGGATGCTGTCACCTGGCTGTCCCAGGCAGGCAACAGCATTCCGCGAGCGTAAGCGATGCGTCGAGAATCAGTCGCTGATCACAAGGCTACCTCAGTAGGGCAGGCGGTTGTCGTAGGAACTCAGGACGCGCATGTAGTTGGCGCGCTCGAAGGCGGCCGGCTCGGCGCAGGCGAGCTGGCTCATGCTGCCGCGCATCTGGGTGATGGACTCGTACTCATGCTCCACCATCCAGGCTTCGACGCCATGCAGAATCTCGCCGACGGACCCAGTCCCATGCTCGAGTAGATGCGAGGTCATCATGGCGACGTTGGCGCCGGCCATCATGGCTTTGAGCACATCCTGGGCCGTGTGGATACCGCTGGTGAGGGCGAAGTCGACCGGGATACGCCCGTAGAGAATGGCAATCCAGCGGAGAGGCAGCCGTAGGTTGCCGGAAGTGCTCAGCACGAGGTTCGGCTCGACGGTCAGCGTGTCCAGGTCGAAGTCGGGCTGGTAGAAGCGGTTGAACAGGACCAGGCCGTTCGCGCCGGCCTCGGCGAGCCGCCGCGCCAGATTAGGCAGGGCGGTGAAGTAGGGGCTGAGCTTCACGGCAAAGGGGATCTGAAGCCTGGCCCGTACCGCCTGGACCAGGTGGACGTACTCGTCCTCAATCTGGGCGCTGGTGATGTCGGGGTGGATGGGCAGGTTGTAGATGTTGAGCTCCAGGGCGTCGGCCCCCGCCTGCTCGATCATGTGGGCGTACTCGACCCAGCCGCCGACGGAGATACCGTTGAGGCTGCCGATGACGGGCACGCTCAGGCTGCGCTTCAGGTTGAACAGGTGCTCCAGGTACTT
>CAZJJF010000336.1:0-4722 GCA_964546245.1 uncultured Anaerolineales bacterium | reverse complement strand
ACCAGGCCCTCGGCGGACCGGAATGCCGCAATGGGTCATCGCGCATTGTTCGGCTCGCCGGGCATCGTGTCAAGACATGCGCGGCGAGACTCGTTCGTCTGGGGTGGAGAAGACGCCACCTGAGAAGGCAACACCAGGAGGGGAGGAGACCCGACGGCCGGCGCCCCTACAGCGCCGCCGCCAGCGCATCCAGGCCCGCCGTCACCAGGCCCAGGTCGGCCTGTGACCCCATGTGCCCGATGCGAAACACGTAGCCACTCAGCTCATCCCACGACCCGCCCATGACCACGCCCCGCTCCCGCAGCCGCCCGTCCAGCGTCTCCCATGTCAGGCCAGCGGGCACATGGACCGCTGTGATCGTCGGCGAGGCCAGGGCATCCTCTCGCGGGTAGAGCCTCAGCCCCATCGCCCGCACCCGCCGCCGTGCCACCTCGGCCACCTGGGCATGGCGAGCGATCACGCTGTCCAACCCCTCCTCCAGAATCAGGTCGCACGCCACCTTCAGGGCAGCCGTGGCATGCCACGACAAGGTATAGGGGGTGTAGCGTCGTTCGACGAAGCCGTCCCACGGGGCCAGGGCATCGTAGCCCGCATAGTCAACGTCGTGGATAATGTCCCAGGCGCGCGGGCTGACGGCCACCATCGCCAGGTCGGGCACAGCCGACAGGCACTTCTGAGAGCCAACCAGGGCCAGGTCGATGTTCCAGGCATCCACTTCCAGCGGCGCGCCCCCCGCCGCCGACACCGTATCGACGTAGAATAGGGGCACGTCATAGCGCCTTACCAGCGCGCCAATCTCGGCCACCGGATTGAGGTTGCCAACCGGCGTATCGCAGTGAACGGCAGTGACCATCTTGGGGCGATACTCGGCAATGGCCGCCTCGACGGCAGCCAGGTCCAGCGGCGTATCGAAGCCGAAGCGGACGATGCGAGTCTCGCCGGTGACACCCTCGGCCAGCCGACCGATACCGACACCGTAGGGGCCGTTGCCGACGGCCAGCACCCGGTCGCCAGCGCGCAGGCAACTCTTGAGGGCCGACCACAGCGCGACCATGCCCTCGCCGGTCATGATGGCAATCTGGTTCTGGGTCTTGACGATGCGTCGCAGGCGATTCTGGGTCGCCAGGTACAGGTCGAAGAACTCTGGCTCCAGGTCGGCTGAGCCGTAGTCGGTTAGATACGCGCGGCGAACCGCCTCAGGCACGCGGGTCGGTCCGGGCACAAGGGCAATGGGATACGTCTGCATGGTGTACCTCCTGACAACGACGCCTGACAACTCCCTTGTCAGGCTAGACGGGGAAGCTCGCCCAAGCGAGCCAGGAGACGCGAGTCAGGCCAGGCCTGGCAGAGCGCGCGGCCAGCGCGCCTCCCAATCGGCGCGCCAGGCAGCGAAGCGCCCTTCGAGAATAGCCCTGCGCACCTCGCGCATCAGGCGCAGTAGGAAGGCCAGATTGTGAATCGTGAGCAGGCGCAGGCCGAGCAACTCATCGGCCTTGACCAGGTGACGCAAATAGGCGCGGCTGAAGGTCTGGCACGTGTAGCAGTCGCACATCGGATCCAGCGGCTCGGCGTCACACCGAAAGCGGGCGTTCTTGAGATTGAGGCGACCCTCCGGCGTCCACGCGCTACCGTGGCGCGCCTCCCGTGTCGGCAGCACACAGTCGAAGGTATCGACGCCCCGCGCCGCCCCCGCCACCAGGTCTTCGGGCGCTCCCACACCCAGCAGGTGACGCGGCAAGGCGTCGGGCAAGGCAGGAACCTGGGCCTCCAGCATCGCCAGCATCATCTCTTTCGGCTCGCCCACGCTCAACCCGCCGATGCCGATGCCCGCCACATCCAGCCCGCCGATGACCTCGGCGCTGACCCGCCGCAGGTCAGGGTAGACCCCACCCTGCACGATGCCATACAGAGCCTGGTCCGGCCGGTCGTGGGCCGCCAGGCAGCGCGCCGCCCAGGCGTGGGTCAGTTCCAGGGCGCGCTCGTTCTCCTCGCGGGTCGCCGGGTAAGGCGGGCACACATCCAGAGGCATGATGATGTCCGCGCCCAGCTCCATCTCGATCTCCATCACCTTCTCCGGCGTGAAGATGTGCTCGCTGCCGTCGATGTGGGAGCGGAAGCGCACGCCATCCGGCGTGAGGATACGCATGGGGGCCAGGCTGAATACCTGGAAACCGCCCGAGTCGGTCAGCATCGGCCCATCCCAGGCCATGAAGCGGTGCAGGCCGCCCATCGCGGCCACGACATCCGCGCCCGGCCGCAGCGCCAGGTGGTAGGTGTTGGCAAGGATGAGACTGGCCCCCAACTCGCGCAACTCGCGTGGCGCAACCGACTTGACCGTCGCTGCCGTGCCCACCGGCGCCAGGTACGGCGTAGCGATGACGCCGTGGGGCGTGTGAATCTCGCCCGCCCGCGCCCACGAGGTCGGGTCGCGGGCGAGGATGTCGAAGCGAATCGCGTGGGGCATAGGGAAGTATTATAGCACCACTCACGGCGAGCGGCGCGTCACCGTGTAGCCAATCAGCGCGCCGAGTAACCCCAGCGCCAGCCCCGCAATGAGCGACCCTTGCAAGCCGCCGAACACGCCGCGACTGGTGACCAGGATGACCGGCAGGATGCCGATCAGGCCACCGGCCACGGCGACCCACACATTGCCGCCTCGCCCCAGACGCCGCCCAACGAGGTCGATTCCCAGCGCGAGACCCACGACATAGCCTGCCAGGCCCACGAAGAGCTGCACCGCCAGCAGCCCCATGCCTAGCTGCTGCGCCCAGCCTGTCCACATGGCAACATGGCTGATAGCAATGGCGGCCAGCGGACCGAGGATCAGGCCGAGAACCACGCCGAGGGCGGCTTCGCCCCGGAGGGCAACGGCGAAGGATGGGCGGGCTGGCTCGGTTGGCTGGGTCATGATGCTTCTTTCTCCACGGGTATATCAATCGTCTGGCGCTGATCTCGGTCCGCCACATATCCCCCGTGACATCGTCCACCCGGCGGATGACAAACGTGGCAAGCGCGCCTATACTTTGGCTATGGATACTCTCACCCAGCTCAAGTGTATCGCATGTCGCGCGGGCGAGCCACCGGCCACCGCCGCCGAGATTGACGCCTTCATGCCGCAGATAGCGGACTGGCGCATCGTCGAGCGTGACGGCATCCCGCGCCTGGAACGCGCCTTCAAGTTCAAGAACTTCGCCGACGCCCTGGCCTTCACCAATCGCGTTGGCGCGCTGGCCGAGGAGGAGGGTCACCATCCCGCCCTGCTCACCGAGTGGGGTCGCGTCACTGTGACGTGGTGGACTCACAAGATTCGCAACCTGCACCGCAACGATTTCATCATGGCTGCCAAGACCGACGGCCTGTACTACCCCTGACCCTGGCCGGGCGGTGGACGAAGGACGGTAGACGACCTCCCTCGTCTACCGTCCTTATATTTGGGCCGACGATGGCTGACGCCACAGACCCAGGAGGCCCACGACCAGGAAGCTTGCCACGACAATGGCGTACAGCCACAGGCGCGGATCGTCGAGGCGCACGTCACCCAGATAGCGCAGCAGCGCGATGACCTGCAAGACGGCGATGGCGACGTAGGCGCGGAAGGCGACGCGCACCCGCACCAGGTCGTTCTCCCAGGTCATGTGCGCCGCCGCCACGCCGATGCCTATCAACCATGCGGCCACGGCGCGCGAGGTCAGCGGCGTCAAGGCCCACGGCCAGAGGGGCGCGCCCATCGGAGGCGCGAGGAACATGATGGTCCCCAGGCCAATGAGCAAGATGGCCTGGATGATAAGCACGGCGCGCAACCAGCCGGGCAGCAGGGCCAGACGAGGCGGGTCGCCGCCCGGTGCGCGGCGCTGGATGGCAACCATAATGGGGATGGCAATGGGTACGATGGCGTAGATAGCCAGCCAGACGTAGGTCAGGCCTATCGTCAGCGGCCCCGCGGGCGGGTTGAGGTGAAACAGATTCAGGTGCATCAGAGTCGCGATAAGGGTCAGGGTGGTGAAGGCCCACACCGCCGGGATGGCGACGCGCGCGTTGGCCCACACGCGCTCGCGAGCGGCCAGGAACTCTAGAATGCTGCTCGCCCAGTACGCCGCGCCGAGAAAGGCAGCTGTCAGGTAGCGATTGTTAGGCGGGGCGATGGTCCAGGCGAAAAGGCGATCGGTTTGCTCGGGCGCCAGGAACAGGGCAGTACCAATGATGAGGACAAACGTTCCCGCGATGAGTAACCAGGTTCGGATGGCCCGCGTCGTCAACTGCACATTGGTCATGGTCACCTCCTGTAGGAACCAGAGTCCGCTTGACGGGCTACGCACGGACACGGCACATCGGCCTGCGCGGGTGGCCCTTGTGCTATAATTCACCCACTACCAGTCTGGAGGACGTATGACGGTCCCGGTCGAAGAACAGGTCGCCATTCTGATGCGCGGCACGGAGTACGGCGATAGGCAGACCCGCCTGAACATGGAGGCTGAGCTACGCGCGCGGCTGAAGGAAGGCCGCCCGCTGCGGGTCTACTGCGGCTACGACCCCACCAAGCCCGACCTCCACGTCGGCCACACCATCACCATGCGCAAGCTGCGCCAGTTCCAGGAACTGGGGCACGATGTGACCTTCCTGATCGGCACGTACACCAGCCTCATCGGTGACCCCAGCGACAAGAACAAGCTGCGCCCAATCCTTTCGCCCGAGCAGGTCGAAGCCAACGCCCAGACCTACGCC
>CAZJJF010000335.1:0-4738 GCA_964546245.1 uncultured Anaerolineales bacterium | reverse complement strand
ATGACGGCGTCGGGATACTCGACGATGTGGCCGTGGGGCGCGCCGCCCTCGGTGGTCAGGGTCTTGGAACCGCCATCGAGGATGACCCGGTCGGCGGTGGGCACACTGACGACGGTGCACAGCAGCGTCGCGGCGCAGTGATCGAGGCTGAAGTACCCCCCGTTGACGCCGGTCATGTCCTCGAAGATGTATGTGCCGACACGCACTTCGGTCAGCCACGGCACTTCGGCCTGGCGCAGCATGAAGGGGCTGCCGCCGCCACTCACGACTTGGGGAGGCAGGCCCGCGTCGCATAGGGCGCGGTAGGCCCTGTCTAGCAAGGGGGCGTTGTGTGTGTTGGTCGGATACATCAGGATGCCGCGCCACTCGAGGGCCGGCAGGTCGTCGATGAGTCGCGCCAATCGTACTACCTCGGCCACATCGACGACCCCGGCGCGCTCGATGGTCGAGGCGATCTCGATGAGCGCGCCGACCTTCGCCCCCTCGGCGGCCAGGACGCGACTCAGGCCGCGAGCGACGAGGGCGTGATCCATTGAGACGGTGAGGTGGCCCTGCCTGGCGAGACGCGCCAGGCGTTCGAGCTTGGCCTGACCGACAAGGTTGTAGGGGATAAGGATGTCGGTGATGCCCGCATTGAGCATGACTTCGACCTCGCCCAGCTTCTGGCAGGCGATGCCGACCGCGCCCGCCTGTAGCTGCTGATGGGCCAGGGCGGGTATCTTGTGGGTCTTGATGTGGGGGCGCAGGCCGAGGCGGTGGGTATCACAGTAGGCTTGCAGCCGGTGGATGTTAGCTTCCGTGCGGTCCAGGTCGATAACAAGGGCCGGTGTATCCAGATCATTAACACGCATGGAATCCTCCCTGGCTCATTATAGGGGCGACCCCGGCAAAGACAAGCTGTATGGCGTGAATTTGTGAAGATTCTGCGGTGTCGCTGAGTTGCGACGCTAGTGGCGGAACACGCGGCGCACTTTCCCGTTATGCTGATTACCGGGAATCGCATCCATTCGGTCTCGTGGAGGGGGTACCATGTCCGAATCCGCCGCGCCGCGCCCTGAGGGGCCGCGCTCATCCGCGCCATCTGCCCGCCGGTCCTGGTTGCGCCGCCTCGCTACGGCCGGCCTGAGCGCGAGCTTCCTTCTCATGATTCTCTGGCTCGGCGGGCGGGCCACCCTGACGCCGCCGCCCGCCGACGCCTTCCCGGCCAGTGAGCCGGTGGTGGATCTTGGGGAACCGACTCCCTCCTCCCCTGCGTCCGATCGAGCGCCCGTCGAACCCGTGCGACGGGGCGGTTACCTGGCCCAGCCGTGCATCAATAGCACCCAGGGCTGCGTCGGGACGAATGGACGCATCGGCGGCTGGATCTGGGGCGATATCATCTACAACAACTTCTTCGACCCCTCCTTCGAAAGCGGCCTGCCCGGCGTCATGGTCCAACTGTACGAAGGCGCGACACTCCTGGCGACGACCGTCACGGGTGTGGATGGCACCTGGGATTTCTTCGGACTGGACACGCCTAGCCACGACTATACCGTCAAGTTCATCTGGCCGAGTGGCTGGCAGGGTTGGTGGGATACGGTGGATGTGCCTGGGTCGCAGTTCCAGTACTGCTGTACCATTGCCATCAACCAGGGGGCCCACTCCACGATTACGCCGACCCTTGAGCCAACGCTCACACCGTCACTGACGCCCACGCCGCCCCTGTACACTGCCACGCCCACCGAGACGCCGACAGACTTCCCGACGTTCACCCCAACGCCGACCCGGACGCCGACGCGCACGCCGACGCGGACCCTCACGCCCACGGCAACCAACACCGCGACCCCGACCTTCACCCCAACGAACACGGCCACCGCGACTGCTACAGCCACGGCGACCAATACGCCGACGGCAACCAACACGCCGACGAGCACGACCGGCCCGTCGCCGACACCCACCAATACGCCGACGAATACACCGACGGCAACCCAGGGTCCGTCGCCGACGCCCACCAATACACCGACGAACACGCCCACCAACACACCGACGGCAACGAACACCCCGACGAACACGCCAACGGCGACGAACACCCCGACGAACACGCCAACGGCGACGAACACCCCGACGAACACGCCGACGGCGACGAACACGCCCACGAACACACCGACGGCGACGAACACGCCCACCAACACGCCCACCAACACACCGACGGCGACGAACACACCCACCAACACGCCCACAAATACGCCGACCAACACGCCCACTAACACGCCAACGGCGACGAACACGCCGACCAACACGCCCACGAATACGGCGACGAATACGCCGACAGCGACGAACACGCCGACGAACACGCCGACGAACACGCCATCGCCGACCCCAACACCCACCGCTGAGTTGACGGTCGACAAGGTTGACACGCTGGTGTTTGACGCCGACCTGAACGGCGGGGCCAGCTCCGGCGATACCCTGCGCTATACGGTCACGATCAAGAACGTCAGCCAGACCACGGCGCAGAACGTCGTGTTCACCGATACCCCCGACCCCATCACCTCCCTGATTGTCGGCTCGGTCACGACCACTCAGGGCAGCATCGACCTGGGCAACACGGCCGGTAATACCAGCGTCCAGGTCAGTATCGGGACGATGCCGCCCAACGCCGAGATCACCATTACCTTCAAGGTGCTCATCGGCACTGTGCCGCCCGGCGTCGACCACCTCGTCAACCAGGGTCACGTTATGGGCGACAATATCGTCGATGTGTCCAACGACCCCGACACGCCCGACCCCAACGATCCCACCGTCACGCCGCTCATCCTCGACCGCGTGCGCCTCTCGCTGCGCGCCTACTGTACCGAAACCCAGGGCGTTGGCGATCCCGCCATCGGCACGCCGGTCAAGCGCGTCCTCAAGCGCACCACGGACGGCGTGGCCGTTGCCTCGGTGTTCGATCCGCAGGTGCGTGTGGTGGGCGACCTGACAGCCATCGACCGCCTGCTCAAGGGGCAGGCCTCGACCTTCGTCGAGGACAAACCCTACACCGACCCTGAGGCCCCCTTCGACCCGCAGCACGCCCAGGCGCCGCGCCGCGACAGCATCACCTGGAACCCGGCCATCCTGTCGGAACTCTACAGCCGCGATGAGAATCTGCCCCTCTACACACGCATCGACAGCGCCACCAACCACAATGCGGCCGAGAAGGTCTGGACTCGCACCTGGTACGAGTGTGACCATCTGGACAAGGACCAGGACGCGTCAGGGACGGCCACCACGGGCGACATCCGCTACCCGGCCATTATGCAGGAGTGGACGTATCGCTTCATCGAGGCCGGGCCGTGGGGCGATGACGTCCAGCCCACCCAGGCCCTGCCGGGCGAGGCGGCCTTCGTCTTCCCGGTCGGCATGCGCGCCGCCGATCTGTTTGGCCCCGATGGTAACATTACCACCAACGACGGCGGCGTGGGCGCGGTCGGCTACGGCCTGACCAGCCTGGACGCTGACTTCGACGGTGCGGCCGACATCGTCCACGTCGATAGCGAGAAGACGCTCTACAACCGCAGCCGCCAGGGCAGCCTGCCGGGGGTGGCCCTCGATCTCAACAACAACCGCACCCTGGACGGTCTCGACACCGACGGCCTGCCCCTGTCGGGGGATGAGATGGTCGTCCTGTCGGTGGACAGCCGCCCGCTCCAGGTCGGGCAGGCAGCCCAGTTCCTCGACCATGTGGTCGTCGTTGAGAGCTTCACCACCAGCCCGCCGACGGCCGTGCTACGGGTGTACTGGACGGGCAGCGTTGCCCCCAAGGACCTGGGTACGGTGCTGCTGAGCGCGGGCGACGCCGTCGTGGCGAACACCAACGCCCCTAATCAGGTCGTGCGGGCGGGGGGTGGCAATCTGTGCGGCTCCCTCGGCGCATGGTTCGCTTACGTCCGTAGCGTGGACAGCGTCGACGGCCTGGTCCAACTGACGATTGGACGCGGGCTGGGCGCGACCCACACCGGCATGGAGAGTCTGCCCAACGTGCCCAATACCGGGCCTAACCCGTGGTACACCAAGCGCTTCTACGTCGACGGTCACGAGTACAACACGGTCGCTGTCTACACCCAGGGCGGCAGCGCGGCGCAGGCCTCGACGGGCAACTGTGCTTATAGCGGGCCGACCCTGGCCGATCCCAGCACCTTCGGCTTCATTACCTTGCGCTCGCCGATGCCCAAGCTCGACGATGTGGTGAATGCCCAGTTCTCGGTTATCCAGGACGCTTACCAGCCTGGCGACGGGCTGGGCATGCTGCCGCCCTTCAACTACGAGCACACTCTGGTGGACGACGTCCGCCCGCTGTCCGTCTTCGGCCTATCGCCGACGCCGCCGCAGTACGTCGGCCCTATTGCTGGGCCAGTTGCGCCCATCTTGCAGGCCAACCAGCCGCTGCCCTACGTCACGGCGACGGGCCGCGTCTACGATGATGTCGCGGCCACGACGTTCACCTTCGTCGAAGAGGCGCGCAACCCGCAATTCCTGGGTGAGCTAACCGAGCGCTATGGGCAGGGACCCAGCGACGGCGGCGCGGAGCGGGAGTTCTGGTATCGCCAGCAGTTCCACACGCTGCCCGACGCCTTTACGTCCTTCCTGCTGCCTGACAACCTGCCGACCGCCATTGAACCGGAATTGTACCTGATCGCCACCGGCTGGTTCGCGCCCCAGGCCGAGTATCGGCGCTATGTCCAGGGCATGGCAACGCCCATCGACACTACCGGCGGCC
>CAZJJF010000334.1:0-4740 GCA_964546245.1 uncultured Anaerolineales bacterium | reverse complement strand
CCTGGAAGCGATGCCACAGATTGAGGGCGTTCGCTACGAGATCATCGACGGAGAACTCTACGTGTCGAAGCAGCCCCACTATCACCATCAAATGACCTGTAATCGTGTCGCATTGGCGTTGACGACGTGGAGTGACGCAACGAAACTGGGGCACACCATCCCCGCTCCCGGCATCATCTTCGCCGCGGACGACGCCGTCGCGCCAGATGTCGTGTGGTTGAGCCGCGAGACGTATGCCCGCGCCAGCCAGCCTGACGGCAAGCTGTACGCCGCGCCGGAGCTGGTGATCGAGGTACTATCCTTCGGCGGTCGCAATGAGGAGCGTGACAAGGCGCTCAAGCGACAGCTCTACGCGAGTCGCGGCGTGCAGGAATACTGGATTCTCGACTGGCGGGCGCGGCAGGTGGTTGTCCACCGCCGCCATGAGGGTGGCCTGCGCGTCGAAGCAACGCTGTACGCCGCCGACACGCTGACCTCGCCGCTGCTACCGGGCTTCTCGGCGCGCGTCGGCGACTTCTTCGCCGACATCCCCTTGAACGAGTAGCGGGGCGCTCCCGACGCATCTGCCCACGATTCCAGGAGTAGGTTCCCTGGCGGCCGGGAATGAGGATGTGATACAGTGGCGTTACGGCAGACTGATCCTCATCCCTACTGAAGCACAGGAGAACCTTCGATGAGCAATCGGACATTGGGGCTGGCGGGCATACTGGGCGGGCTCGCGTTCTTGACGATCCACCTGCGTCACCTCATCACGGGAGTTCCCCTGGGTGGAGCGACGATCGACCGCCTGGACGACACACTCTATGTCGTGTGGAGCCTGGGCGCGCTCTGCATCCTGTGGGCCATGTACCGTGGCGGCGTGACTGGCGCAGGATGGCTGCGGCGGGCGGCTATCTTCGTGCCTATGCTAGGCTTCGCACTGATGATTGTTGGGTCGCTGCTCGACCTGACGGGCCTGGCGGCGCCAACGAACAATGGCGCGGCTGGGGCCGCCTGGCTCCTGATCCTGGCAGGCACACTGCTCGTGGCGGTTCTGACATTGTTCTCGCCGGTGTGGTCAGGGTGGCGCAAGTTCGTGCCGCTGCTGTGTGTGCTTCTCATTCCGCCTTCGTTCTTGCTCGGCCCTCTCGCAACGCCACTCGGAAGCCTGCCCTGGATTCTATGGGGATACGCAGTCTTCAGCAGCGCCGAAAGCACGCAGGCGAGGCCTGCCGCCGCGGACGGGAGTATCTAGCGCCGCCAGTCTGTGAGCGCTTGCCCGGTCCCAATGTCAGCGAGGTCTTCATGGCCCATCCCTTCAACGTGCCTCTGGTAGTTCGTCGGACGCTGGTATACGGCGCTCTCATAGCCTCCGTCGTCAGCCTCTACGGACTCATCGTAGGCATTATTGGCGCCATGCTTGTGGACCTCGGGCTGGTCGCCAGAGGACCGGGGGGCATCGAGTTTACCTCGGCCTTTCTGCTGCAAGTTGCCGCGGCCGGTGTGGTGGCCGTAGCGTTTCAACCGTTGCGCGAGGGCCTCCAGCAAGGCGTCGACCGCCTCCTCTACGGCCAGCGCGCCGAGCCGTACCGGGCCGTTGAGACTCTAGGCGAGCGGCTAGGCAGCGCTTACGAACCGGGCGATGTGTTGCCTACCCTGGTGCAGACGGTCAGTGAGGCCCTCAAACTGCCCTACGCCGCGATTGCCCTGCGCCAGGGCGATGGGGAGGAGATCGTGGCTCGCTGGGGCGATCTGACAGGGGAAGCGGTTCGCTTCCCCCTCGTCTATCAAGGTCAGAGCCTCGGCGTGCTGCTGGTGAGTCCGCGCCGAGGCGAGGCAACCCTGTCTGCAGATGACCGCCGCCTGCTGTCCACCCTGGCTTCGCAGGCGAGTGTGGCCGTGCACGGCGTGTCCCTCATGCGGGACTTGCAGGTTTCCCGCGAGCGCATTGTCGTAGCCCGCGAGGAGGAACGCCGCCGGCTGCGCCGCGACCTGCACGATGATCTCGCGCCGACCCTGGCCGGTCTGTCGATGACGGCCGGCTCCATCTCTGAGTGGGTGATGATCGATCCGCAGCGCGCCACGCGGATTGCCGATGAGCTGCACGACGCTATCCGCGATGCCGTGGGCCACGTGCGGCGTCTGGCCTACGACCTGCGGCCCCCCGTTCTGGACGACCTGGGGCTGGTGGCCGCCATCTCCGAGCGGGCGGCGCTCTACAGCCGCCACGCTGCAACAGGCGGCGTGCAAGTCAGTGTCGATGTGCCGGAGCCGTTGCCGCCTCTGCCAGCCGCCGTCGAGGTGGCGGCCTACCGCCTCGTTCAGGAAGCCTTGATGAACGTCGTGAAGCACGCGCAGGCCCGTACCTGCCTGGTGCGCCTCACGGTTCGCTGCGCTGACGCGACCTTGGCGCCACCTCGCTTCCAGCATCCAGCCAACGCTGCTCTGGTCGTCGAGACAACTGACGATGGCGTGGGGCTGGGCGCCGACATCTCGGGCGGTCTCGGCCTGCGGACAATGCGCGAGCGGATCACGGAATTGGGCGGCACGTTCGAGGTGGCACAAAGCAGCGGCGGCGGGACACGCGTCGTAGGCAGCCTGCCCATTGCCCTGGAGGGAATCGGTGAGTCAGATTCGTGTCTTGATCGCAGATGATCACCCGATCTTCCGCCACGGCATTCGCACGCTGCTCGAGACGGCTTCCGACCTCACGGTCGTCGGAGAGGCGACCAGCGGTGATGAGGCCGTTACGCTAGCTGACTCGCTGGTGCCCGATGTCATCCTGATGGATCTCCAGATGCCAGGTCTCAATGGCATCGAGGCGACACGACGAATCTGCCAGTCTTGTCCCAGCCGTCGGATCCTGGTTGTCACCATGTTCGACGACGATGCCTCGGTCTTCGCCGCTATGCGAGCCGGCGCGCGCGGCTATTTCCTTAAGGATGCCGCCAAGGACGAGGTTCTGCGCGCGATACGCGCGGTGCACGACGGCGAGGCGATTTTTAGTCCGAGCATCGCGTCCAAGGTACTGACGCTGTTCAGCGCGCCACGCGCGGGACAGCCCAGGACGATCTTCCCGGAACTCACCGACCGCGAGGTGGACATCCTCGACTTGATGGCGCAAGGCATTGGCAATCAGGACATCGCACGTCGCCTGGGCCTGACGGTCAAGACTATCCACAACTACGTGTCCACTATCCTGGACAAGCTCCAGGTCGCGGATCGGTCGGAGGCCATTGTACGGGCACGTCAATCAGGGCTGGGTGAGACTGGCGGCGGGTAAAGGCGGCGCTGGACCAAGTGGAAAGGGAATTGTGCCTGTTACTATCGGCGAGACGCTGGAGGCGCGGTCGGCGGAGGATTTCGCCGCCTGGCTGGACGAGCACGGCAGGATGGCGCGCGAGATCTGGGTACTCATCTACAAGAAGGCGAGCGGGAAGCAGGGCGTCACCTACCAGCAGTTGGTCGAGGTGGCGCTCTGTTATGGTTGGATCGACGGCCTGGCGAAGGGCATCGACGCTGAGAAGCACGCCCAGCGCTTCTCGCCCCGCCGCCCCAGGTCCAACTGGACGGAGACGAACAAGGCCATCGCTCGCCGTCTCATCGCCGAGGGCCGCATGACCGACGCCGGGCGAGCGGCTCTCCCGCCCGATGTGCTCAGGGGTTGATACCAGCGGCGCGTAGCAGCGCCTCGACGAAGTAGTAGTCGCCGTAGATGAGACCGTGGTCTTGCAGGTGGTGGGGTTTGGAGCGCGTCCCCTGGCGCAGAATAGACGGCTCCACCGCGCTCCGCGTCGAGTAGCCCTGCCACAGCGATTCTAGCATCGCGAGCGCCGCCTCGCGCCAGCGCCCCGCCAACGTCGTGTCCGGCTCCAGCCGCGCCAACTCCAGTAGCGCGGAGGCCAGCACCGCTGCTGCCGACGAGTCGCGCACGTCGTTGGGGATGAGAGGGCTGGCGTAATCCCAATACGGGACCAGATCGGCAGGCAGCCGGGCCAGGCAGTACTCAGCCAACCCGCGCGCCGTAGCCATATCTTCTCCGCGTCCCGTCTCCCGATAGCATTCGCCAAAGCCATACACTGCCCACGCCTGGCCCCGGCTCCAGCACGATGTCGCGCTCAGCCCCTGGTGGGTGTCCTGCTTGAGGAACACGCCGCTGTCGGGGTCAAAGTCGATAGTATGCGATGTGGAGCCGTCGGGGCGTACGTGTCGCGCGCGGGCCGTGTCGGCGTGGGCGGCGGCCATCTCGGCGAAGGCGGGGTCGCCCGTGGCGCGGCTTGCCCAGAACAGCAGGTCCAGGTTCATCATCGTGTCGATGATGGCCCGCCCGCGCTGCTCGGCCGTGCCGTCGAGTGGCCCCCAGGCCTGGAAATAGCGGCCACGGGGGTTGAAGCGGCGGGTGAGAGTGCGTGCCGCCACCAGCGCCGGGTCGTAGAGAGTCGCATCCCCTGTCAGACGCGCCCCCAACAGGTACGACAACTCGAACAGGAAGCCCAGGTCGTGGGTGGTGGTGTCCGTCTGGCGCGGCCCCAGCCGCCCCGCCCAGGCGCGGGCCGCTTCCACCCATGTCGGGTCGCCCGTCTGAGCGTAGGCCAGCCACAGCAGCCCCACCCAATGCCCGCCGACCCAGCCGCCATTATCCACGGTGCGCCACACAGCGCCGTCGGTCAATTCCGGGAAGCTCGTCAGCCGGGCAAGGTTGGCGCGAGTCCGACCCAGGCTGTAGTCGAGGGCCTCGGCCATGAGAGGGGGTGAGACTGA
>CAZJJF010000333.1:0-4740 GCA_964546245.1 uncultured Anaerolineales bacterium | reverse complement strand
TACTCTCCCATGGACAGAAGGACGTCGTTGGTTCCGCTTCAGAGGATCGGTTTGCGCCGGGCGAGGGCGACGATACCCTGGCCGATGACCAGGCTGAGGATGGGCGTGGCGGCGATGAAATAGCGCGGGTGGAAATCGGGCTTGCGCAGCAGCAGCGCGGCGACGACGAGGAGGGGAATGGCGATGGCGGCGGCAGACAAGAGAAAGGCGGGGGATTGGAGATTGGCGATTGGAGATTGGCTGGAATCAAGAACCAGCGAAGCGAGACCGATGGCGAGCAGGGTAACGGCGAGGAGGTTGAGCCAGGGCGCGGCGGGCGGTGGGACGGTCTCGCCGAAGGTGTAGATACCCGCCAACTGCCAGGGCGTCGTCGTGACCGGCTCGCGCCAGCCGGGGAAGTTCAGCAGGCCCATCGCGCGCGGCAGCCAGGGGGCGAACAGCAGGGCTATACCCACCTCGGCAGCCAGGAAGGCCAGCCAACCCTGGGCGCGGTTGGCGCGCCGCGTCAGGAGCCGCCCGGTAGCATACGCGGCGGCGATGGCCAGGGCGATGACGGCGTAATAGTGGGTGTACAGGGCCAGCGCGCCCAGGATAGTGTAGGCGAGCCAGGGCCAGGCGCGCGTCAGCGTCGAGCCGGGGCGGTCGAGGCGAGCCAGCGCCACGTCGAGGGCCAGCAGCGCGGCCAGGCCGAGGGCGGCGAGCTGGGTGTACATGCGGGCGTCCTGGGCGTACCACACCTGGAAGGGGCTGACGGCGAACAGCAGCGCGCCGACGATACCAACCCGCCTGTCGAAGACGCGGCCGCCCAGGGCGTAGACCAGGGCGACGCTCAGCGTGCCCCACACCGCTGACGGGAAGCGTAAGGCGAAGTCGCTGCTGCCGGCCAGGGCGAACCACAGGTGGAGCAGGACGAAGTAGAGCGGCGTGTGCTCGACGGGCATGGCGGCGAGCAACTCACCGAGAGGCGCTCCGGAGCGCACCAGGGTGATGTACTCGTCACTCCACAGGCTTTGGCGGTCCAGCCAGGCGACGCGCAGGGCAAAGCCAATCCAGATGACCAGCATCGGCGCGGCCAGGGTCACGAGCCAGGCGCGCGCTACCGGACGCGAGGTGGCGGTGGGGGAGCCGACGGCGGCATGGATTGTCACACCGCCGCCCACATCGCTCGCAGCGGTTGGCCACATCCGCCGCCCATCGTGCGCGGGGGCGAAGGCGGGCAGGGAGACCCTGCCCCTACCGTCTCAGGTCGAGTGACGCCCTCACCGCCCGCGCGGGCGAATACGCAGAATCGACTCACTCTGCCCCCACAACGTCCAGCGCCGCCACGGTCAGCTCGTCGGCGCCCGAGGCGAGGCGGCGGCGCTGGCCAGTCGCCAGGTCGTACCAGCCGACGCGCAGCGTGTACTGGCCCGGCGACAGGTCGTCGGGCAGGCGGAACTCGGTGTAGTCGAGGATGACCTCGTTGGGTTGCCAGGCCGACACCGGATGTGAGGTCGATAGGGGCTGGTGGTCGTCCTGGAGGACGGTCTTGCCCGATGCGTCGACCAGATGGGCGAACAGAGTCAGGTCAGCGCCCAGGGGTTGCGACGCGTGCCAGTAGAGCAGGTACTGGAGGCGGTCGCCGGGCGTGCGGGTTGTGTCGCCCTGCCAGCCTACCAGACGCGGCGCGTCGACGAAGCGGTCGTCGCGCTCGTGGGCAGGGCGCACGTCGCCCCAGACGATACGCTCGCCCGCGAACTGGGGGCGCGCCGCGCTCGGTACACGGTAGACAATGAGCAAGCCGCCGCCCTGACGATCGAGGGGCATCGACCGCTCAGCCGCGTCGCCGAGCCAGCCGTCCAGCAGCCGCGAGCGACGCTCCTGGGCGGCGGGAAAGACATACCGCACGTCCCGGCCATCGGCGGCGGGCAGAAGCAGCCCCCGCGACATCTCAAGCGAGGTAGGTGGGTTGTCCCGCGTCAGGAAGGCGATGGTGGACTGGCCCGCCCACAAGGGCATCAGGTAGACGCGGTCGGTGGCAGCCCAACCCTGGATGAGCCGCGCCACGTCTTCCTTATCGGCGTCGTAGGAATAATACAGCTCCGGCTGCTGGCTCCACACCTGGAAATAATCGCGCGCCGCCCAGGCGCCACTCACCATCAGCACGAGCAGCGGCACGCCCACCACCAGCCAGCGAGCGGCGCGTGGCGTCGAATCTGTAGGGGCAGGGTCGCCCTGCCCTCTCCGGCCGGTCACCGCCCCCGCCAGCCACGCCGTCGCGGTCAGCAAACCCAGCGCGGCGAAGAGGCACAGTACGGGCAGCGCACCCATGGCGCGGGAGAAGTTGGGGGCGGCGTCGCTGAGCAGCGTGGGGGCCAGGCCCAGCCCGCCCCACAGCGCGGCCAGCACGTAGGGCGAGCGGTCGAGGCCGCGCGCTCGCACGAAGGCCGTCGCCGCCGCTGCCAGCCCGACAACAAAGAATACCGCCATGAGCGGCTCGAAGACTGGCCGCCCAGGCAGATTATGAAAGTTGGAGCTGTCGCCGCGCACGAAGAACATGCCCAGTACGGTGAGCGCCTGGGCGGCCAGAGTCGCGAGCATGCCGCCGCCCTGGGCCGCTGGGTCAACGACGGCCACATCCGACGGGTGGCCCCAGAACAGCCATTGGTGGTCCAGGAAGTAGTAGCCCAGCGGCAAGAACAGAGCGAAGCTTACCGACGCCGCCAGGCCGAAGCTCAGCAGGTAGCCCCAGGCGTGACGGTGGTCGACCAGGACGAGCCACAGGGTATAGGCGGCCAGGGCGAAGGGAATCAGGCGGCCCGTGGGGTGCGCGTAGACCGCGCCCGCCATCGTCGCGCCCGCGGCAAAGAGTGGTAGCACGCGGGGCGCGCGTGGCCCTGTCGCCTCGTAATACAGCCAGAACACCAGGGTCATGAAGAGCGGGACGAGGATGGCGCGAATGGAATAGCGACTGAAGTGGAGGTGCCAGTAGCTGACCGCCATGACGGCGGCGGTCATCAGCCCCAGCCAGGCGGCGTCGCGGCGATGGGCGAACAGACGCGCCATCGCGACCGCCACCACCGCCAGGGTGATGAGGCTGGCGACGGCCGACGCCAGGCGCAGGCTTGACAGCGTAGGGCCGAGCGCGGTGAAGAACAGGGCCTGCCAGTAGCTTAGCAGCGGCTCGCGGCCGCCATTGGCAGGGAAGAACAGGTCGCGCGCGCCCTGGGTCACGCGCCAGGCGTCGATGGCATTGTAGGCCTCGTCGAACTGAAAGCCGGGCGGAATGCGGTCGAGGGCCGGCAGGCGCAGCGCGGCGGCCACAGCGAGGATGACGGCCAGGAGGAGGGCGAAGGTCAGACTGGCGAGGCGCAGCCGGGGCGGGGCGGCGGTGTCGTGCCGCGCAGGTGGGGTCAGGCTGGCGGGGGGGGTTCCCAGCGACGGCCGCGGCCGCGTCTCTGCCTCGTCCCACTGCCGGGTCATGAGCCTATTGTCGTTGAGCCAGGGCGATGGCAGACACGCCCGTCGGGAGGTCGACGCGCTGCACCAGGCGCGCCTCCGCGCGCAGCACGACGGTCAGGACGCGGTTGAGCCAGGCAGGCGACTGGGCTACGTCGGATGAGCCTTCGGGAGCCAGGGGAATGACGCCCTCGATGGCGCGCTTGGCGGCGGCCAGGGGCATCAACAAGGTGTTAGCATAGGTGGCGCGCTCGACAACGAAGCCCGCCGTCTCTAGCTTGTTGCGTAATTCGTCGAGGGTGTAGCGGTGGCGGGTGTGGACAGTCTGGTCGTGCTGACCCCGCAGCGCCTCGTAGGCAGGAACCTTGACGAGCAGCCAACCGCCCGGCCGCAGCACGCGGCGGAACTCGGCGAGGGCCGCCATGTCCTCCTGGACCTGGAGGTGGTAGAGGACATCCATACAGGTGACCAGGTCGTAGGCCGCATCGGAAAAGGGCAGGCTTTCCACCGAGGCCTGGGCGAGGTAAGGCAGATCGCGGCGACGCGCCCAGGACAGCGCCTCAGGCGAGAGATCGACGCCGGTCGCCCAGCCCAACTCCGCCAGGTGGACCAGCAGGCCACCGGTGCCACAACCCGCGTCGAGGATGCACGGGCGATGGGGGTCGCCGCGCTGGCGAGCGTCGGCGGTCACGGCATCCAGGTGGCCGTTGAGCAGGCCCAGCGTGGCGTCACGCATTCCCACGTACCACCAATGGCTATCTTCGGCGGCATACATGCGCGCGTATTCGTCAAGGTTCATGGCTACCAGTAGTGCTCGCGATACTCTCGGTAGAAGCCAACGGTCCGTGCCAACCCCTCACGCAGATCGACGTGTGGCTCCCAGCCCAGTTCGGTGTGGATGCGCTTGTAGTTGCTGTAGACGTCGCCGATGTCGATGCGAGCACGCTCCGGCGGGAAGGGCTTGAGGCAATAGCGGCCCGTGCCTGCTGCGTCGATGAGTGTCTCCACCACGTCGAGCATGCTGTGGGGGTGCGGCGCGCCCAGGTTGTAGACACGACCGTTGGCCTCGTCGGTATAGGCGGCCCGCAGTAGAGCATCGACCACGTCATCGACGTAGTTATAGTCGCGCAACTGCGTTCCGTCGCCCCAGATTTCAATCTCCTGGTCATCCAGCGCCAGACGGATGAGCCAGCCCAGCGCCGTCTGTCGGTTGTGCTTGACGAGCATGCGCGGGCCATAGGTATTGGTCATGCGCAGGGCGGTGGCGCGCAGGCCGTAGGTGTTGTTGTAGAGCAGGTGGTA
>CAZJJF010000332.1:0-4741 GCA_964546245.1 uncultured Anaerolineales bacterium | reverse complement strand
CCACGCGCCAACCGGCAGCATGTTCTGCCGCCAGAAGAAGATGACAGGCTTGCCGTTCCAACGCAGGTAGGCCGGGTGGCCGGTGTGGGTCTGAAGCAGATAGCGCAGGCCATTGGTGATGGCCGCCCGGTCGCCGCCGTAGAAGGGGGAGGTCAATTCGAAGTCGGCGCCCGCCTTGAAGCCCTTCGCATTGGCGACGTCGAGCAGGGTGCGGAAGTTGCTGTCGGTGGGGTTGTCGGGCCCCCACCAGCTCTGTACCAGCCCATCCAGCCCCGCCCCGTTGGCCTGGTCAACGTGGCGCTCGATAGCGCCCCGGTCACTGGAAGCGTAACGCGGCGTGGGGAAGTCGGGAACCTGGTCGGGCGACCAGGAGTTCTCGTCAAACCAGGCGTAGTAGAAGGCAAGAGCCAGCGGGCCGTCGGCGCGGGACGGCATGGGCCGCGCCGCGCCAACCAACATAGCCAGACCGGCCAGAGCAGCGGCCAGGATGAAAGTACGCACACTCGGCCTTTCTAGGCGGACGAGAGCCGCTCCAGGAGCGCGGCCAGACCCAGGCGATACGACAGGGGTCCGAAGCCGCAGATTTGCCCGACACACACCGGCGCAATCACCGACGTGTGACGGAAGGTCTCGCGGGCGTGGATATTCGACAGGTGAACCTCGACGGTGGGCAGACCGACGGCGGCTACGGCGTCGCGCAAGGCGTAGGAATAGTGAGTGAACGCGCCGGGGTTGATGAGGACGCCATCGGCCCAACCGCGCGCCGCGTGGAGGGCGTCGATGAGTTCGCCCTCGTGGTTCGACTGGATCACCCGCACTTCGTCGCCAGTCGCGGCGGCCTGACTCAGGAGCGCGGTGTTGATCTCGGCCAGGGTCGTGCTGCCATACACGCCCGGCTCGCGCGTGCCGAGCAGGTTGAGATTGGGACCGTGCAAGATAAGGATGCGCATACTAGAAAATCTCGTCGTCGCTTTCTGCCTGAGTCGCTACCTGCTTCGCCTGACCGGCCACAGCCACGTCCACGCCCTCCGCCGCCGCGCGTCTGGCTGCCTGCGCCTCTTCCTCGGCGCGCGGGCCACGGCCAAAGGCACGGCTGAGGCGCTGCAGGCCGGGAATGGCGTCGATAGGAATGTAGCGCATGCGCCACGACCAGTTGCCACTGGCCCGGCCAGGCGTATTCATGCGCGCCTCGCTACCCAGCGAGAACAGGTCTTGCATGGGAAAAATCGCCCAGCGTGCGACAGAGCCGAGGGCGAGGCGAATCATGGCCCACGGCACGGCCGATGCCTGCGCGCCCACGTACTCCAGCACGAACTCTTGCTCGTCCTCCGATGCCTGGGAGAACCAGCCCGCCGTCGTATCGTTGTCGTGGGTGCCGGTGTAGACGACCGTCTCGGCGGTGAAATTGTGGGGCAGATACGGATTGGAGGCATCGGTGCCGAAGGCAAACTGCAAGACCCGCATACCGGGGAAACCCTGCCCCTCCCGCAGCGCGTCCACATCGGGCGTGATGATACCCAGGTCCTCAGCGATGATGGGCAGCGGCCCCAGGGCCTTGCGAACGGCCTCGAAGAGCGCCTTGCCGGGACCTGGCTCCCACTTGCCCTTGATGGCCGTCTCCTCGGCGGCGGGCACGGCCCAGTAGGCCGCGAAACCCCGGAAGTGGTCGAGCCGCACGATGTCCACCCAGCGGAAGGCATTCTGGAAGCGGTCGATCCACCACTGGTAGCCGCTCTTGCGCATCACATTCCAGCGGTAGAGTGGATTCCCCCACAGCTGGCCGGTCGGGCTGAAGTAGTCGGGCGGCACGCCCGCCACCGCCGTCGGGCGGCCCTTCTTGTCGAGGCGGAACAGGTCCGGCCGCGCCCATACGTCCGCGCTGTCGTAGGCGACGAAGATGGGAATGTCGCCAACGATAGACACCCCCTGCTTGTTGGCATGGGCATGCAGCGCAGACCACTGACGGTCAAACTCGTACTGGTAGAAGACGTGGCGGTCAATATCGTCGGCCAGCGTCGCGCGCCAATGCGCCAGCGCCTGCGGGTCGCGGCCGGCGATGTCGGCGGGCCAGTCACACCACGCCGCCGAGAACTGCTCCTTGAGCGCCATGAACAGGGCGAAGTCGTCGAGCCACCCTCGATGGGCCGCGGCATAGTCAGCGACAGCCTGCCGCTGCTGGGGCCTGGCCCCCGCCTTGAAGCGGGCATACGCCTGGCGCAGCATCTTGCTACGCCATTCGATGACCGGCCCAAAGTCCACGTGATCGCGGGGAAAGGCAGGCACGGCCACCAATTCGGGGGCGGTGAGCCAGCCCTCCTCGGCCAGCGTTTCAAGGCTAATGAGCATGGGATTGCCCGCGAAGGCGGAGAAGGACTGATACGGCGAGTCGCCATAGCCCGTCGGGCCCAGGGGCATCACCTGCCATAGATTCTGTTGGGCGTCAGCCAGGAAATCGACGAAGTCGTAGGCCAGCGGGCCAATCTCGCCCATACCGAAGGGGCCGGGAAAGGACGTAGGATGAAGCAGGATACCAGCGGAGCGGGGATAATCAGGCCAGACGCGAGGGGCGGCGGTTGTGTCAGTCATGGCAGCCTCAGGGTGTAGGATTGGCCGATGCGCGGCTGAATTATACCGTGCGCACGGCATCAGCACAAGCCATCTTGCGCCCCGCTGGCACGCGTGCTAGACTTTGCCCATGTACAAGCGTTTCTTCGCCTGGGCCTTAGCACGCTCGAACCACCGCATCGACGCCCGAACCGCCGACCGCAAGCGCGAGTTGCTCAGCAATCTACGGGGCACGGTGGTTGAGATTGGGCCAGGCGTCGGCTCCAACCTGCCTTATTTTCACCCCCAGGTACACTGGATTGGCATCGAGCCGAACCCATATATGCATGGCTATGTGCGCGGCAGAGCCGCCCGCCTGGGCATGAGCGTGGAGATGCGCGGCCAGCGCGCCGAAGCCATCGACCTGCCCGATGCCAGCGCAGACGCGGTGGTCGCTACGCTCGTGCTGTGCTCTGTAGGCGAGCCGGCCACGGCCCTCCGCGAGGCGCTGCGCGTCCTGCGCCCCGGCGGTCGCTTCGTATTCGTGGAGCATGTCGCCGCGCCGGGCGGCAGCGCCGCGCGCCGCGTGCAGGATGCCGTGCAGCCCCTCTGGTCGCGCGTCGGCGACGGCTGCCACCCCAATCGCGAGACGTGGCGCGCCATCGAGGAGGCGGGTTTCTCTACCCTCGACCTGCGCCACTTCAGCATCGACGCGCCCATCGTCGGTAGCCACATCATGGGCGTTGCCATCAAGTGAGGTCATCATCATGGACGAAGCTACCAAGAAGAGCGTGCTGCGCCTCTTCACCTATGGCCTGTTCGCCGTCACCGCCAGCCATGAGGGCGAGGTGTCGGCCATGACCGCCAACTGGCTATCCCAGGCCAGTTTCGAGCCGCCGATGGTCATGCTGGCCGTGGAAGCCGACTCGCAGAGCCGCCGCGTCATCGAGGCAGCCGAAGCCTTCGCCTTGAACGTCCTCGCCAGTGGGCAGCGCGAGCTGGCCGGGCAACTCGGTCGCGCCAGCGCCAGGAAGCCCGACAAGCTGGCCCCCATCGCCTGGCGCCCTGGCCCTACCACCGGCGCGCCGCTGTTGGAAGATGCCCTGGCCTGGCTGGAGTGTCGCGTGAGGGGTAGTCTACCGGCCGGGGATCACGTGGTTGTCGTCGCCGAGGTGGTCGAGGTGGGGCTGAATCGCGAGGGTCAGCCGCTAACGATGGCCGAGGCGGGCTTTCGCTACTTTGGGTGAGCTGCCATGCCTGACGCCGTGATTCTCGACGCCGTACGCACGCCGATCGGCCGCTACGGCGGCGAGCTGGCAAGCGTGCGCCCCGACGATCTGGCCGCCCACGTCATCCGCGCCGTTGTCGAGCGCAGTGGCATCGATCCCGCCGCCATCGAGGATGTCATTCTCGGCTGCGCGAACCAGGCGGGCGAGGATAACCGCAATGTGGCTCGCATGGCCCTATTGCTGGCCGGACTGCCGCCAACGGTCGCGGGCTGCACCGTCAACCGCCTGTGCGCCTCCGGGTTGGAGGCCGTCGTTCAGGCCGCGCGGGCTATCCAGGTGGGCGACGGCGAGTTGTTCATCGCGGGCGGCGTGGAGAGCATGAGCCGCGCTCCCCTGGTCATGGGCAAGCCGGGCACGGCCTACCCGCGTGGCGACCAGCGCCTCTACGACACGACCCTGGGCTGGCGCTTCGTCAATCCGCGCCTGGCCGAGCTGTACTATCCCTACAGCATGGGCGAGACGGCCGAGAACGTCGCCGAGCAGTGGGGCATCTCCCGCGCCGATCAGGACGCCTTCGCCGCCGCGAGCCAGCGCCGCGCCGCCGAGGCCGGCGCGGCCGGTCGCTTCAAGGATGAGATCGCGCCCGTGACAGTCCCGCAGCCACGCGGCGCGCTCCGCGTCGTCGATACCGACGAGCATCCTCGCCCCGACACGACTCTCGACAGCCTGGCGCGGCTCACGCCCGCCTTTCGCCGCCACGCCGACCAGGGCAGCGCGCCAGGCGGCGACGAGACAGTGACGGCCGGCAACACCTCCGGCATCAATGATGGCGCGGCGGCCCTGTTGATAGCCTCCGCTGACTACGCGAAGGCCCACGGCCTGCGTCCCCTGGCGCGCATTGTCGCATCGGCCGTGGCGGGTGTCGATCCGGCCATCATGGGCGTCGGCCCTGTGCCCGCCACGCGTAA
>CAZJJF010000331.1:3099-4760 GCA_964546245.1 uncultured Anaerolineales bacterium | reverse complement strand
CTCAGCGGCGGCATTGTCCTGTTGCAGGAGAACGCCGACGGCCAGCGTACCCCCTTCAATGCGCGCCCCAATGGTCTGGCGCAGGACGTGCCCCTGGTGGTACTGGTGGACAGAGGCAGCGCCAGCGCATCGGAGATTGTGGCGGGCGCGATTCAGGACCGCGGGCGCGGGATTCTCGTCGGCGAGACAACCTTTGGCAAGGGCACCGTGCAGGACTGGCGACGGCTGGCGAATAACCAGGGCGGGCTGCGACTCACCACGGCGCACTGGCTGACACCACGCGGCACGTGGGTGCACGGCCAGGGTATCGCGCCGGATGTGCCGGTGGCGCGGAGCGCGGAGGACCGGGCGGCGGGGCGCGACCCGCAATTGGAGCGCGCCGTGCAGGAGCTGCTCCAGTCGCCGCAACCATGAGGGCCGACATACTCTCACCCAGTTCTAAAGCATCTCTCAGGCGAACCCCACTGCACTATGGTATGATAGAGTGTCGATAGTTGAGTTGGGAGAGTGAGTCGTGAGTTACCGTCTTGATGTCTCATCCTCGCTGGCCGCGCCCGAACCGCGCGCCCCGCGCATCCCGGCCGCCCTGGTCCTGGGCGGGGTAGTATTGCTCGTCGCGCTGAGCGCGGGCCTGGGCGCGGCGGGTGGATACTGGCTCGCGCGGCGCGAGTTGGCCGCTCAGTCGCCGCTGCCGCCGCCGTCTCAGACGTTGTCGGTCAAGACCGACTCGGCCGTCGTTGACGCGGTCCGCCGTGTCAAGCCCGCCGTTGTGACGGTGGTAAACACCTTGCAGCCCCAGGCCGTCGCGCCTAACGGTTTCGTGCCGTTTGGCTTTGGCCCCATGTTCCGTCAGCCGGAGCAGCGCGCCTCTGGGTCTGGTGTCATCCTGGACGTCCAGGGACATATTGTCACCAACTTCCACGTCGTGGACAAGGCGGCGAAGCTGGAAATCATCTTTGCCGACGGCACGAAGGCGGCGAGCGCCGCGTCCATCGTGGGTGTCGATCCCTACAATGACCTGGCCGTCTTGAAGATTGATGGCGCTATACCCGCCTATGCTGAGCTGGGCGACTCAGCGGCCTTGCAGCCGGGGGAGCCAGTGGCTGCTATCGGCAGTCCGCTGGGTGAGTTTCGCGGCAGCGTGACGGTCGGCGTCATCAGCGCCCTCAACCGTAAGCTGGACGTGAGCCGCGACCAGTCGCTGGAAGGGCTGATCCAAACCGACGCGGCTATCAACCACGGCAATTCCGGGGGGCCGCTGGTCAACCTGGCGGGGCAGGTCGTCGGTATCAATACCGCCATCCTGCGCGCCGACCCGGCGACCGCGCGCTATGGCATGGGAGCGGCCGATCTGGCCGAGGGCCTGGGCTTCGCCATCCCTAGTGCGCGAGTCCGCGATATTGCCAATCAGTTGATCGCCAGGGGCCGGGTCGAGTATCCGACCCTGGGCGTGCGCTACCAGGAGATCACGCCAGCCCTGGCGGCCGTCTACAACCTGCCCGTCAGCCATGGCTTGTATGTGCAGGAGGTCGAGCGCAACAGCCCGGCCGCGCAGGGCGGCATCCAGCGCGGCGATATCGTGACCCAGATTGACGGCGTGCCCCTCGACGAGAATCACTCGCTGGTCAACGTGCTGATGCGCCACAAGGTGGGTGATGAGG
>CAZJJF010000331.1:0-3089 GCA_964546245.1 uncultured Anaerolineales bacterium | reverse complement strand
CTACCACGTGCCCTCCGTCGAGGATGTCGTGTCGGTGGGCGACGAGGTGATGGTGGTCGTGTTTCGGGGCGGCCAGCGCCAGGACGTGAAGGTGACGCTGACAGGGCAGTAGGAACGTGAGGCGTGATGCGTTAGAAGAGGGATAGGCGATCAGGGGGTAGAGAGCGACGGTTCTCATGTTTCACGTGCCATGCTTGAGCTACCCCACAGATTCTCACAAGCACGGAGGTAGCGTGTCCATCCCATTTACCAAGTATCATGGCCTGAGCAACGACTTCATCCTGGTCAATGCCCTCGACCTGCCCCACCTGGCCGAGGCCCCCGACCTGGTCGTGGCCCTGTGCGACCGGCACACCGGCATTGGCGCCGACGGGCTGGCCCTCGTGCTGCCCGCGAGTGACGCTGACTTTCGTATGCGCCTGTCCAACAGCGACGGCAGCGTCGCCAGGATGTGCGGCAACGGTATTCGCTGCTTCGCCCGCTTCGTCTACGAGCAGGGATTGTGGGATGGGCGGGGCGAATTGTCGATTCTAACCGACAGCGGCCTGCGGACCACAGAGATTCTCGACCCAACCCCCGGCCACTTTCTGGTGCGTGCCAACCTTAAAGCGCCGCGCCTCGATCCGGCGGCTGTGCCGACGACCCTCGCGCCAACGACCGCCGACGGCCTGGTCCTCGATGCGCCGCTGGACGTAGACGGCGTGACGGTGCGGGTGACGACGCTCAGTCTGGGCAACCCCCACGCCGTGGTGTTCGTCGACGACCTGGCGGCGGTCAATCTCTCTGACCTGGGGCCGCGCCTGGAGCGGCATCCTGTCTTCCCCGACCGTACCAATGCCCACTTCGTAGAGATAGTTGACGGCGCGACTCTCCGCATGCGGACGTGGGAGCGCGGAGCGGGGCTAACGCTGGCCTGCGGCACGGGCGCGGCGGCGGCCACTGTGGCGGCGGCGCTGACGAGGCGCGCCGGGCGGCGCACGACTGTCCATGTGCCCAGCGGCCAGCTAAGCATCGAGTGGGATGCGGCCAGCGACGACCTGTATATGACGGGACCGGCGGCGCGCGCCTTCGAGGGTGTCGTCGCGCCGGAATTGCTGGCGACACTGGCGGCGGTGGTAACGTGACACCCCGGCGCGTCCCGGCAATGGCGGGCGCGCTCCTGGCGCTGGCGTTCCTGGCGGCCTGCCGCGTCCCGCCGGGGCCGACCGAGCCTTCCGTCGCCGTCGTCCCCACATCTTTGCCCAGCCCGACGGCTGTCCTTGCCCCGCCCACCCCACGCCCCGCGCCATCCGTCACACCACCCCCTGCCCCTACCCTGCCCGCGACCGCCGCGCCCCACCCCAGCCCGCCACCCCCCACGTCGCCACCGCCCGACGCCGCGCGCCCGACGCTCCAGGAGTATCCCGTGCCGCGCGGCTCCCGTCCCCACGATGTGGCTCCCGCGCCAGATGGCGCGGTATGGTACACCGCCCAGGGATCAGGCGAACTCGGACGGCTAGACCCGGCCACGGGGGCGACCCGCCACATCCCCCTCGGCGGCGGCTCCGCGCCCCACGGCGTCATTGTCGGCCCCGATGGGGCGGCGTGGGTGACGGACGGCGGCCTGAACGCCATCGTGCGCGTCGATTCGCAGACGGAGGCGGTCAAGGTGTTCCCGCTACCAGCAGGGCGCGGCAACGCCAACCTGAACACGGCCACTTTCGACCCCAGCGGCGTCCTATGGTTCACTGGGCAGAACGGGATATACGGGCGACTCGATCCCAAGACGGGGCAGGTGGCGGTATTCGACGCGCCGCGTGGCCGTGGTCCCTACGGCATCGCCACCACACCGGGCGGCGACGTGTACTATGCCTCTCTGGCCGGCAATCACATCGCGCGCATCGATACCGAGACCGGCCAGGTCAAGCCCATCGACCCGCCCACGCCCGGCCAGGGGGCGCGCCGCGTATGGTCCGACTCCCAGGGCCGCATCTGGGTCAGCGAGTGGAACAGCGGCCAGTTGTCGCGCTACGATCCGAAGGGCGGAACCTGGCGGGCGTGGAAGTTGCCGGGCCAGAACCCCCAGGCTTACGCGGTCTACGTCGACGATCAGGACGTGGTGTGGGCGAGCGACTTTGTCGCCAACGCGCTGGTACGCTTCGACCCGCGCACCGAGACCTTTACCTCGTTCCCCCACGCTGCGCCGAGCGCCAACGTGCGCCAGATTCTGGGGCGGCCAGGCGAAGTGTGGGGGGCCATGTCGGGGCAAGACCGGCTGGTCGTGGTGCGAACGGCGCGCTAGACGACTCCTGCACGCCACCCCTGTCGAGCGCGCCCATTGGCGCTTGATTGGCAAAGGCCAGGGCATCCACTGGCCCGATCTCGATGAGGATATCAGCATTGAGAATCTGCTGATAGGACGACCGTCGAACGAGAGCCAGGCTTCCTTGAAAAAGTGGCTAGACGCCAGGACGAGCCGCTGACACCCGGCCGCAGGGTTGATAGGGGTGCGCTGGCGCCAATACTGACGCCCCCTTCCGTGTGGAAGGGGGCGTGTCGTTTACGTCGGTAAAGGTGCTCGCAGCGGATGTGACCATCCGCCGCACAGCAGGGGCGGGATGTGGCCATCCCGCGCCAGCAGGTATTACCGTAGAATGACAAGGTTCACAAGAGGGCAGGGTGAGAGTTTTCGGCCTACGCCGTCTGCTCGAAGTCGTCCCAGTCGATGGGTTGCTCGCTCTGGGTCATCAGCAGCGGGCCGGCCGTCTTGCGGATGGTCTCCGGCTGGATGACGACCTTGCGAACATCGCCCCGGCTGGGTATCTCGAACATTACGTCGAGCAGCACACTCTCGATGATGGTGCGCAGGCCGCGCGCGCCGGTCTTGATCTTCATCGCTTCTTCGGCGGCGGCTTGCAGCGCCTCTGGCGTGAAGGATAGTTCTACCTTGTCCAGGGCAAACAGCTTCTGGAACTGCTTGACCAGGGCATTGCGCGGGCGGGTGAGGATGTCCACCATCATCTCGTTGTCGAGGGCATCGACGGAGACGACGATGGGCAGGCGGCCAACGAACTCAGGGATGAGACCATATTCCAGCAGGTCGTCAGCGT
>CAZJJF010000330.1:0-4816 GCA_964546245.1 uncultured Anaerolineales bacterium | reverse complement strand
GCCAACGAGCTGTCAGACGAGTACGTTCGACTGACGGTAATCTTTGCGACTGTCCTGTTGTTCGGGGGCATCAGCGGCAAGTTCCAGTGGTGGGTGATTGATGCGGCCATGCTGGTGGTCGGCGCGGTGGTCTTCATAGGGGCGTTGGTGTCCCTGCTGGGAGCGCCGGTCAAGTAGCGGCCAGCGCCGCGGGCGCATCCATCCGCCGCCGCCCTGCGTCTCGAAGGTATGTCCTGATGGGGAGGCGCGGTATGGGCGAACTGGGCGCGAGCATCACGCCGTTACTGGCGACCTACGGTCTGGCGGCTATCTTTCTGGTGATGCTGTTCAAGGAAATCGGCCTGCCCATTCCCATCCCCGGCGATCTGGTGATGCTGCTGACGGCGGCGCAGGCGGCGGCGGGTAGCTTCCCCCTGTGGCAGGGCTTCGCCGCCCTGCTCGTCGCGGCCGTCGTGGGCGCGGCGATTCAGTACCTGTTGGTGCGGCGGCTAGGGCGGCCCTTCCTGGAGCGTGTCGGCCGCTACATTGGCCTGACGCCGCCCCGCATCGACACGGCAGCGGCGACCGTTCGCAAAGGCGGTGTGCCCGCTGTCATCGCCTCGCTGACCACGCCCGGCGTGCGCATCGCGACTGTCCCCGCTTGCGGCCTGGCTGAGATGCCCTTCGCGCGGTTTCTGCTGGGCGTCGTCGTAGGCAGCGCGGTGTTCATCGGCTGGCACTTCGCCCTCGGCTATATCGGCGGTCCGCTGGTCGGCGCGGCGCTGGGCGCGTTTCAAGCCCCCGTGGTGGCGTTCGTGTTGGCCTTCCTCATCGTGGGGCTGGCGGGCTGGCTGCTGCTGCGGCGGCGCACCCGCGCGGGGCAACTGGCGGCCGGCGCGACGGCCGAGAGTCTAGGCGACTGGGCCGACGCCTGCTGCCCGGTGTGCCTGGCCATCGGCGCGACCCAGGGGCGGCGCGGGGCCGACGCTACAGGCTGATCGCCACCTCGGCCTCAATCTCCACGGGTAGCTCGAAGGGCAACTCGGCCAGGCCGACGGCCGAGCGGGCATGCTGGCCGCGCTCAGGGCCGTACAGCTCCAGAATCAGGTCAGAGAAGCCGTTGATGACACGCGGCTCCTGGGTGAAGCCGGGGGCCGCGTTCACCATGCCAAACACGCGCAGCCAGGCCGTCACCCTGTCCAGCGAGCCAAGCTCGCGCTTGAGGCTGCTCAGGATGGCGAGGGCCGTCAGTCGCGCCGACTCGTAGGCCTGCTCGGCGGTGACCTCCGCGCCGACCTTGCCGAAGGGTGCGGCCAGCGTGCCGTCGGGGTTGGTGGGGCCGTGGCCGGAGATGTAGGCGCGGTCGCCGTGGACGCGCACGAAGGCGAAGGGCAGCCGCTCGCCCGGCGGCGGCTGAATCGGGGCGGGCAGGCTGAGGCCCAGGGCGTGGAGCTTCGCCTCGATGCTGTCGTGGGTGGTCATGGTTGGCTCCTGTCAACAAGGTAGAGATTGGAGATTAGGGATGGGAGATTGGGGTGGGCGGCCGCGTGGAAGTGGTGCGGGCGCGAAAGTGTAGCATATGGGTCATCCCTGGGCAGGCGCGGCGAGTGGTGCAGGCAAAGAAGTGTAGGCGAAGGATCATCCCTGGCGCGTGAAACGTGAAGCGTGAAACGTGAGGGCGGCGCCGGATAGGCTAGACGTTGAGGACAGTGTATCACAGATGCGAACGTTTGTGCAGGAGCGGGGGGGCAAAGAGTTGATGGGTTGGGGTCTGTCTCTACGACTACGCGGAGAGGTCGAGGCCGGGTTGGTGGGCGTCTTCCTGGTCGGCGCGATCGGGGCGTTTGAAGGTGATGGCGACTTCCTGGCGCATTTAATCGACACTGTTCATGGTTGCCATAACAGTCTCCTGTTGTGGAAAAGCGGGAGGGGACTATAATGTGGCCACAGTTGTGGCCAAACGTGGATAGCTAACGCCGTCCGTGCCGGAGGACAGATGACTGATTCCGTGGCGCATATCGTCGAGCCTTTCGTTCGTCGTGGCCTGTTCGACACGCCTGAAGACGCCGTGGCCGAAATGGCTCGCGACTACGTGCTTCGCCAGATCGAGCATTACCGCGACATCGTTGAAGCCTACGAAGCCAAGTACGGCATGACCTACGAGCGTTTCGACGCCTATCTCCGCGCCCGTAGCGAGCGGCTGACCGCCCAGGGCGGTAGCGCGCTGAGCCAGGCCGTCATGCTTGAGGAAGAGGACGCCTTCGACTGGAAGACGGCGCGCGAGATGCTGCGTAGCTGGTTGGGCCTTCAATCGATGTGAGGCCTCTTGCCTCCGCCTGTGACATGCGACCGTCACTCCGAGCGGATGCGAGGAGTCTCCGTGGCAGCAAACGCGGAGATGCCTCGCCAGGCCTCGGCATGACAGTCGCTAGTTACTGGTAGACACAAGCCAACCCCTGTAAACTGCACTCTGCTGGCTGCCCTCAGCATAGCACTTCCCCATCAATACGACAAAAGCATCGTCGCCTGGATGCCCAACATTGACGCCAGGCCCGCCTGCGGGTAGACTGAGACGCCACGGAATGACGTGGCTATGGCTGGCCAGGTTGAGGGGAGAGGGGCGAGGGGTATGGACAGCACTGAAGAGTCGAACGGCAGCGCGCCGTCGACGAACGGTTTCGCCGAGCTGGGGCTGAGCGAGCCGTTGCTGAAGGCGATTGCGGAGTTGGGCTACGAAGCCCCGACGCCTATCCAGGCGCAGACCATCGGGCGTCTCATGGCCGGGCAGGATATCATCGGCCAGGCGCAGACGGGGACGGGCAAGACGGCGGCCTTTGCCCTGCCCATGCTGGAACGGGTTGACCCAGGGCGGCGCCAGGTGCAGGCCATCGTTCTCGCGCCGACGCGGGAACTGGCCGTCCAGGTGGCGGAGGCCGTCCACCGCTACGGGCGCTATCGCGGCATCAGCGTGTTGCCGGTCTACGGCGGCCAGCCCATCGAGCGCCAGTTGCGCGCCCTCAGGCAGGGCGTCCACGTCGTCATCGGCACGCCCGGCCGCGTCATGGACCACATCCGGCGCGGCAGTCTCGACCTGTCCCACGTCACGTACGTGGTCCTGGACGAGGCCGACGAGATGCTGGACATGGGCTTCATCGAGGACATGGAATGGATTCTGGAGCACGTGCCCGCCGCGCGCCAGACAGCCCTGTTCTCCGCCACCATGCCCGACGCCATCCAGGCGTTGGCCCTCAAGCACCTGCGCGAGCCGGCCACCATCACCATCGCCGGCGACAAGATGACGGTGCCGCAGATCGAGCAGCGCTACTACGACGTCGCCCCCGCCCACAAGCTCAACGCCCTGGCGACCATCCTCGACCACGAAGCGCCCGGCGCGGCCATCATCTTCACCCGGACCAAAGTAGCAGCCGCCGAGCTTACCGAGAGCCTGAGCGGGCGGGGCTTCTCTGTCGACGCCCTGCACGGCGACATGAATCAGGCCATGCGCGACAGCGTCATGCGCCGCTTCCGCGACGGGGCGGTGGAAGTGCTGGTCGCGACGGACGTGGCGGCGCGCGGCCTGGACATCGAGAACGTCAGCCACGTCATCAACTATGACATCCCCAACGACCCGGAGGCTTACGTCCACCGCGTTGGCCGCACCGGCCGCGCTGGACGCACTGGTACGGCCATCACCCTGGTCACACCCCGCGAGCGGCGGCTGCTACGCGACATCGAGCGCATGACCGGCGCGCGCATCAAGCCGGTGAGACTGCCTACCCGGGCCGATGTGGCCGCGCGGCGCGTCGAAGCCCTCAAGGCCACGGTGCGCGAGCGTGTCGGCCAGGGCGACCTGGACCCCTACCTGGCCCTGGTCGACAGCCTGACGGATGACCTGGACCTGGCCGAGGTAGCAGCGGCCACGCTCAGCCTGCTGGCGAACGCCGACCGGCGCGGACCGCTGGTGCTGGTGGAAGAGGAAGAAGCCCCCGCCGAGGAGCATCGCACGGCGACGGGCACGGTGCGCCTGTTCATCGACGCCGGGCGCAAGGACGGCGTTCGCCCCGCCGACATCGTGGGGGCCATCGCTAACGAGGCGCGGGTGCCGGGGCGCGAGATCGGCGCCATCGATATTTACGACCGTTTCTCTTTTGTCGACATCCCGGAGCGTTACCGGGACGCGGTGCTGGCCGCCATGAGCCGTACAACCCTCGTCGGGCAGCCGGTGACTATCAAGGTGGCGCGGCCGGAGAATGACCTGTCGCCCCGCGACGACCTACCGCCCCGCCGACGCGGTCCGCGCCCCGGCGGACCTCCGCCCCGCCCTACCTGGCGCGGCAGCCGCCCGCCGCAGCGGCGGCCGGGGCGGTAGGCCGCGTGAAGCCGCTGCAAGCCAGCCCGCACACCACCTAACCTGCCGCGGCCGCTGGCGACTTACTCCCGCGCAAGGCTGATAGCGCCCGCGCAGGCCTTCAGGGCCCTGGCATACTTCTCGGGTAGCTCGGCGGTGGACATCACCCGCAGGCCGAGGTCTTGCAACAGGCCGTCGGCGATGTCGTAGATCCAGCCGTGGACGGCTAACCCCTGACTGCGCTCCCACGCGCCGCGCACCACCGTCGTGTCGCATACCTGACGTACCTGCTCAATGACGTTCAGTTCGCATAGCAGGTTCAGACGCTGCTTCTCTCCATCGACCGCTGCGAGGAGCGTCGCATGTCTAGCCATCACGTCACGCACGTTGCGCAGCCAGTTATCGGCCAGGCCCAGGCGCGCATCGCGGTAGGCAGCGTGAATGCCGCCGCAGCCGTAGTGGCCGCAGAAGATGATATGATCGACCTTG
>CAZJJF010000329.1:0-4832 GCA_964546245.1 uncultured Anaerolineales bacterium | reverse complement strand
ATTCCGATCGATGTCACGCTCCCCACGTCGTCACGGGTCGAACTCGTGGGCGACAATCTTGTCCAGGCCGTAGGCGCGGAGCGAGCCTTCGATACCGTTGCGGATGTAAGGTTCTTCCAGGGTGTACTCGTTGGGCCGTACCTGGTAGTTTTGCATGATGGCGGGATAGATGCCGCGCATGCCGATGGAGACGACCAGCCACGCGCCGACGCCGACGGCCAGCGGCAGCAACCAGCCGGTGACGGCGAAGAGGAGGCACAGGCCGGCCATGACGGCCAACAGCAGCGCCAGGATGTTGAAGGCCGGCAGGAGGGCGTGGATGTCGGTGTAACCCGCGCCGTAGACTACCCCCGATGGCGAGAACAGGATGTCGAAGCGGTCGAGCCAGTAGGCCCAGGCCCACAGCAAGGCGATGACCGCCATCAGTGACCCGACATGAAGGCGAGCGCCACGCGGGATGCGGAAGATGCGCGCCTGGAGCTGGGGGCGGCGGGCAACGAGGTAGATGCCAAGCACGCCGAGCAGGGCGATCAGCACGACGGCCATGAGCCAGCCTTGCAGGTGGCGCGCGGCGGGTAGTTCGAAGACGTAATAGCCGACGTTCTGGCCGAAGATGGGGTCACTGGCGGCGAAAGGTTTGCGGTTGAGGTAGAGCAGCGCGGTCTGCCAGGCGTCTTGGGCAGCAATGCCGAGCATCAGCCCGGCGATGATGGCGCCACCCCACACAATATAGCCAATGCTGCGATGGCCGAGGGGGTCTTCCTGGCCGAAGAAGCGCGGCTCGCGGCGGGCGACCCAGCGGGCGAGGAGCCAGTTGCCTAGAATGATGGCTGTCGCGAGGAGGAAGCCAGCCAGGAAGAGGATGGCCCTGGCCCCCACTACGGTGTTGAACAGGGCACGGTAGCCGACGCTGTCGAACCAGAGGGCGTCCGTGTACAGGTCAACCAGGCTGCCGACCAGGCTGAGCAGGAAGAGAATAATCCCGCCGACGATGAGCAGGCTGAGCAGGCAGCCGGGCCGTCGCACTTGAGGACGACCGCGAAAGGCGGCGGGGATGGGATTCGTGTCTCCGGGGGGACGACGCATAGAGGTTCCTCTAGGGACGCGCCGGGCGGCGGACGACGGCGTCGTATCGTTGGCTCATACTACTCCCACCAGACGGCCATCGATTGCTTTCCTTGCCGCTATAAGTGTAGGCGAAGGGTATCGGCTGTCAATCCTTACAAGGGCTGCGCTTTCGTTAGACTTTCGTCAGGCCCTGGTGAGTCGAGGCCGCCACCCTTGCCCCTATAATTGGCCGTCGCTATGCATACACCTATGGATGACACGCCCAAGCTGCCACCGCGCCGACCGCGGCGGACGATGCCCCGCATCGAGTGGGATCGACGCCTGCGGTTGCGTCGCGTGGCTCCGCTGTGGCTGGCTCTGGCCGTGGCGGCCCTGATTCTGGCTCTGGCGAGCGCCAACCTGGCGTTGCGCCAGGGCAGGTCGCCTGCTGTTGGGGCGACGCCTGGCGCTGCCTTTGACCCTGTATCGCTGGCGATGGGTGCGGCCATCGACGATGCTGAGCGCACGGGTCGGCTTCAGCCCGCTGTGCTGAGTGCGGCCTTGTACGCCAGTGTCACGCCCACGCCGAGCGCGACGCCCTGGCCGACGCGGACGCCTCTTCCCACGGCGACCGCCACGCCGACGCCGACCGAGACGCCACAGTATGTGGTGAGCGAGGCGCGGCTGCCGGTAGTAGAGTGGGAGCGGGTGAGCGCCTTCACCGCGCCCGCTGCCCGCGCACCGGCGGCATTGCTGGAGCCGATGGCGCAGGTGTATCAGCGCGACGATCCCAACGAGGCTCCCAGTGTGGCGGCGATGGTCCTTAGCTTCTACGGCATTGACCCGCAGCAGTCCCTGTCGGCTGCCCAGCGCGCGCTGTCCATCGACTCTGATAGCGGCGTGGCGCTGCCGGGCCGGCTGGCGCAGCACCTGGCCGAGTATCGCCTCGGGGCGCGAATCTACGAAGGTGTCACGCTGGAGCAGGTGCAGCAACTTATCACCAATGGTGTGCCGGTCATTGTCGCCCAGCGATTGACGCCGGAGGACACCACGCCCCACTATCGGGTCGTTCGCGGCTACAGTGACGCGCGTGGGGTGGTGCTGGCCAACGACTCGGAGTTCGCCGCCAGCCTTAGCTTCAGCTATGCTGAGTTCGCTCAGATGTGGGAGGAGTTCCAGGGTTTCGCCATGCCGGTCTTCGTGCCGCGCCAGGCGGCGGTCGTCGAGGCGATTCTGGGCGTGGAGGGGGATAAGACGGCCGAGTACGTCGATGGCGGTCGTAAGTTGGGGGAGCCGTCGCTGGAGCCGACGCCCGGCCCGCCCTCGGCTACGGTCATTCCGGCCGGGCCGGCGAGCCTGTTGCTGGGCGTACCGTCGTCGGGCCGCCTGCTGGGCAGTGGCGGCGGTGCGTTTACTGCCCGTCGGTTTGTCACCTCGGAGTGGCAGAAGGTGACGGTTATGCTCACTTACGCGCCGGATGATCCGATCATCGCGCGGGGCGTGGGCCTGCGTGTGCTCGATGCGACGGGTCACCCCCTGGGCGACGGCGTCAATGTGACGGGGCGTGTTGGCGAGCGAACCGTGAGCTTCGCCGCCGAGCCGGGCATGGAGTACCTGGTCCAGGTGTACAATTACATGCCCGGTGTGCCGCTGGCGTATACGCTTCTCGCGCCCGGCGCGACGCCCGCGCCGCAAGCGACGCCTGCGCCAGAGGCGACGCCATAGGGTTCGCCACCGGGGGCGCCGCGAGTGTCGCTGCAGAGACCCCTCCTGTCGTCGGGGTGACATTCGAGAGTCATCCAATGGACGTGGAAGAATCATTCAGGCGAGGGATGCGCAGACGGCGGGCGCAGGGTACACTGGCGTGGGCGTCTGTCTACGCCAGTGGAGGCTGCGATGAGCGCGATGAGTTTCGATGACAAGGTGCTGCGTGACTTTATGCCGAATGGTCGCCTCAAGACTATCCCTGCCCGCGCTAAGAAGAAGGATGTCGTTCTGCGCTATCTGGTGACACTGTTTGAGCCAGATAGGCGCTACCACGAGACCGAGGTGAATGCCGTCATCCAGCGGGTGCATCCGGACTATGCGAGCCTGCGCCGCTTCCTGGTCGATGCCGGGCTGCTGGCCCGCGATCATGGTATCTACTGGCGAGTGGAGATGCCTGAGGAATTGACTGACGCGGGCGGTGAGTGAACGCCGCCCGCGTTGTGTAGGGGCCGGGGGAGCCTTGTGCCGCCGGTGGCAGGCCGAGATTCTTCTCCGTTTGCTTCGCTCAGGGCGGCGGCGCGCTCGGAATGACAGAGCGCGGCCTCGCCTGGCTCGCTACTCGCTGCCCGTGTCTAGTCTTCCTCAGCCGCCTGGCGGGAGACGTTGGTACGGCTGCGCATCTCCGAGGCGAGTTTCTCGTCCCACTGCTTCGAATAGAGGCGGCGCGTCGCCTCCATGCGGCCCTCCAACCCTGCCACCTGCGCTTGCTGCTCGGTGGTCAGGTCGCCACGGGCCTTGAGGGCGGCCACACGGTCCTGGGCTGTCCCTGCGCTCACCGGAATCTGGTGCGATGGGTCGACCGGCGAGGGAATGCTGGTATACAGGTGGGGGCGGGTCAGATAGTTGGGCAGCGCGTCGACGACGGCTTCCAGCTCGGCCAGGTCTTGCGCAGCGCTCTTAGGGGTTGCCACCTCATCCTCCTTGACGGTGTTGGGGACCGCTGCACCTCTCTCGGTGCAGTGGCCGCGTTCCCTAGTATTGTAGCCGTTTCCGCGCTCCGGCTCAAGGCGCGCGATGCTCAGCCGATGGACGTGGGCAGCGTCTCGTGGGCGCGGAGGCGCTGGGCCAGGCGCGAGTTGCGCTGCGCGACGCGGGCGTTCTTGACGGCCATTGCCAACGCCTTCTTCTGGCCTACCAGTACCACGAGTTGGCGAGCGCGGGTCACACCGGTGTACAGCAGGTTCCGTTGCAGCAGCATGTAATGCTGCGTCACGAGGGGCAGGACCACCGCGCCATACTCGCTGCCCTGGGACTTGTGGACGGACATGGCGAAGGCGTGGACCAGTTCGTCCATCTCGTGAAACTCGTAGTCGATCGCCGCCTGGTCGAAGCGGACGCGGAGCATCTGCTCTTCGAGGTCAATGGCTTCGATGCGCCCCACATCCCCGTTGAAGACCTTCTTATCGTAGTTGTTGCGTATCTGGAGCACCTTATCGCCGACGCGGAAGGTGCGGCCGGCCATGATCCGCTCGACCTTGCCGGGCGCGGCCGGGTTGAGGGCGGCTTGCAGTCGCTCGTTGAGGGCGGCGACACCGACAGGGCCGCGATGCGTCGGGGTCAGAACCTGGACATCCTCGACAGGGTCCAGCCCCCAGCGCTTGGGGATACTATCGCTGACGACTTGTAGCACGCGCTCGGCGGCCAGCTCCGCCTCGGCGGCGTCTACCCAGAAGAAGTCGCCGGGGGGCGCGTCGGCAAAGCGGGGCTGGTGGCCCTGGTTGATGCGGTGGGCGTTGACGACGATGCCGCTGTCTTGCGCCTGGCGGAAGATGGTGTTGAGTTCGACCACGCGCACCACACCACTGGTGATGAGGTCGCGCAGAACGTTACCGGCGCCCACTGAAGGGAGCTGGTCTACGTCGCCTACCAGCAGCAGATGGCTGCCGACATCGACGGCCTTCATCAGGCTGTTCATCAGCAACAGGTCGATCATCGATGTCTCGTCGATGATGATCATGTCGGCGTCGAGGGGGTTCTGCTCGTCGCGGATGAAGCTCAGGCCGGGCTTGAACTCTAGC
>CAZJJF010000328.1:0-4842 GCA_964546245.1 uncultured Anaerolineales bacterium | reverse complement strand
GAGGCCCACCTGCTCTTCAATGAAGCGCCTAAGGCCCTCCTGGAGAAGATCGAGCAGGTGGTGCGCCTCATTCGCTCCAAGGGCGTCGGCGTCTTCTTCATCAGCCAGAACCCGCTCGACGTGCCGGACATGGTGCTAGGGCAGCTGGGCAACCGTGTCCAGCACGCCCTGCGCGCCTACACCGCCCGCGACCAGAAGGCCGTCAAGGCCGCCGCCGACACCTTCCGCCTCAACCCGACCCTCGACATCCAGGCGGTCATCACTGAGCTAGGCACGGGCGAGGCGTTGGTGTCCTTCCTCGACGAGAAGGGCCGCCCCAACATCGTCGAGCGGGCCTTCGTCCTGCCGCCCCAGAGCCAGATTGGCCCCATCACGCCCGATCAACGCGCCGCCATCCTGGCCGCCTCGGCCATCGGCAACCGCTACAACGAGATAATCGACCGCGAGTCGGCCTACGAGATGCTGAAGGTACGCGCCGACGAGGCCGCCGAAGCCGCCGCCGCCGAGGAAGCCGCCAAGGCGCAAGAGAAAGCCGACAAGGAAGCAGCGAAAGAAGCCGCCGCCCGCCAGAAGGAGTTCGAGAAGGCCAAAGCCGCCGCCGAGAGAGCTGAGCGGTCCACGTCGCGCTCGCGCTCCCAGCCCGCCGACCCCATGAACACCATGCTCAACGAGCTGAGCAAGACCATGGGTCGTGAGATGGGCAAGAGCATCCAGCGCGGCCTGTTCGGCTCCCTGTTCGGGCGCAAGTAGGGGCAAGGCCACCAAAACTGCACGCACGCGGCTGACTGACGTAGATAGGCAACAAGGCGGGTGGGGGACATGAAGCTGCCCCCCACCCGCCTTGAATGTGTCTACCTGCCCCGATAGGTGTTACGGATGATGATTTGGGTTATCCGCAGCCAGGCCTTCGCCAAAGGCAGCCGTCAGCAGGTCCTCATCAGCAGTCAGAAAGACCAACGTCGGCAGACCGGCGGCGCGTGCCGCTGCTTGAACGTCGAGGGCAGCTGCGAGCTGAACAGCGTCATATCCGCGCAGTCGATGCTTCTGCGTCAGGTTCATCGCGCGGTCGACGACTTGCGTACTGATTGGGATGACCTCATACTCCAGAGTATTATGGCGAACCAGCAGTCCGAATAGCCTGTCTCGCTCGACCTGTGTGATTCCACCAGGCGCACGGCTGCGGGCCGCGAGCGCTGCGGCGATCTCAACACGGCTGATCTCGGCAACGACGATACTATTGCCAGCGAGGGGATCTGTGAGAGCGGCTGTCCAGGCGCTGCCCACCTCGGACAGGTAACGCTTGACCAGTGCGCTCGAGTCCAGAAAGTAGCTGCTCATCCCTTCGGCCCGCGCATCTCCAGGATGATCTCACTCAACGGCGCCCCACCCGCACGGTCCAGAATAGCTCTTGCCTCGTCGAGGGTGAGTGTAGACTCCTCCGCCAGCCGGAGCATTTCGGAGCTTGGCGCCGCCAACAGTCCGGCGGCGCGCAGAGCCGCTCGGAGTTGCTCCCGCTCCGGTAGGGCATGGGGAGCCAAGGCCGCCGATTTCTCGTCCAGCCACTCGCGGGCAAGCAACTCGATGGGCTTACCCTGCGCCTCAGCCGCCGCGCGCAGTCGCTCATACACGGGCATCGGCAAATCGATCGTCAGTGTTGTCACCTGTCGCCACCTTCCAGCCTCAACGGTCGGCCCTCGGCTGATGTTCCAGCCGGCTAATTCTAGGCGGCGAGCAACGATTGCGCAAGCTGACTGGCGGCCGACACGGCGCAGCCGCGAGCGCGCGATACCCGACGGCGTGCGGGTGTCAGGGGCAACCTGGCGCGGGCGAGGGGGGAGAAGGTGTCGCGCGTCAGGGATTGGGAGCGGCCGGCGGCTCGCCGACCAGGGCGACAAAGTCGGGGTGGGCGCGGCAGGGGTCGAAGTCGCTGTCGGTGCGGGCGAGGTCGAATGCGTCGATCATCAGGCCCTCGGAGAGATAGGGGGCCAGGGTAGCCAGGACGCTGGCGCGCTGAGGCTCGTCGGCGATCTGACTGGTGACGTGCAAAGCCTCGCGCAGGAGGTTGCTGCCGACCGAGCCAACGGCATACGGGGCAAGCTCGGCGAGGGCGGCAGCCTGGTCGAGAGGGGAGCCATCATCGAGGGCAGTGGCTACTGCGTCAGCAATTATGGCCTGACGGAGCGGTTCGGCCAGATGGCGGGCGAGGCCGGCGAGAAGTATGGCGCGGCGATGGCCGGACGGCAGGGCGAGGGTGGCGACGAGGGCCTGGGCAGCGGCGTTGTCGCGCTGGGATGCTGGCAGGCGCAGGGCGAGGGCGGTGAGGGCTTCGGCACGGGCAGGGCAGCCTGTCTCGGCAGGCTTGGCATCCTAGCCCCCGACTGGAAGTCGGGGGGCGTGGCGCGTGGTGCACGACCACATCCGCCAAGGCTGCATCCCCTGCTGTTCTTGCCCGGTACGCCGCCGACTCAAGGCGACACCCGACTGTCATGCCGGCGGCAGGAGGCATCTCCGCCGTGGTCGCCCCAGAGACCCCTCACTCCGTCGGGGTGACGGTCGAAGGTCATCAGGTGGGGGTAGCCTCGCACCTTGAAGAATGGGGCGTTTTGTGCTAAAATAGAACAGATGCGCAGGCAACATAAAGTGCGACGTTGAGGAGTCGCGACGCGCCATGGCGAAGAAGGCCGCGCCACGCAAGACGAATACCGCCAAGAAGAAGCCGGACGGCGGCGGCATTACCCCCACCCAGGTCGAGATCGCCCTGGGCGTCGGGCTGATCGTGCTGGCCCTCGTCACCCTGCTGAGCATGGTCTTCACCCGCGGCGACCTGACCGACGCCTGGCTCAGCGGCTGGCGGCGGCTGCTCGGCTGGGCTTTCATCGTCTCGCCGCTGCTGCTAGGCGCGGGCGGCGCGTTCCTCATCTTCGACAGCCTCGACCAGCGGCCCGACATTGGCTGGGAGACAGTGGTTGGCGTGGGCATCGCCTTCGTCACCCTGCTAGGCCTGCTCCACATGATCGAGGGCGTCATTACCAGCCAGTCGGCGACCGAGCTGGCCGACGCGGGGCACGGCGGCGGCTACGCCGGTATGCTCGTCAGCCAGAGCCTGAGCGACGCCCTGGGCGGGATTGGAGCCGGCCTCATCCTGCTCGGCCTGATGACCCTCGGCGTCTTTCTCGCCGCTCGCCATTCCATCGGCAGCCTGACCGAATGGGGCAGGGCTACCTGGACCGACGCCACCGACGAGCTACGCCGCCGTCAGGTTCCCATCAACCGTGGGCTGACCCACCCCACGGACCCCTTTGACCCCGACGAGATTCCCATCCGCAGTGGCGGCCGCCCCGCGCCCGCCCGCCCCGTGGCCCCACCCCCTGCCCCGCCTCCCACCCAGCAGCCCCAGGCGCTACGGCCGCCGACCATCATCGGCTCAGAGGAGCGACCTGCCCCGCCGCCGCGCGTGACGCCGGGCAGCGCCCCCCCGCCCCAGCCAGCCCCAGGCGGCGCCAGGAGCGTCATGCCTCGCGCCCTGGGCAGCGCACACGATTACCGCCTGCCGCCCGTCCCCGACATTCTCGAAGACAACGTCGAGCAGGAAGTCAGCCGCGACGAGATTCGCCAGAAGGCGCGCACCATCGAAGAGACGCTGGATGCCTTCGGCGTGCCCGCGCGCGTTGTCGAGGTCAACCAGGGACCAGCCATCACCCAGTTCGGTGTCGAGCCGGGCTATACCGAGAAAAAGGACAGCAAGGGGCAGGTAACGCGCTCCAAAGTCAAGGTCAACAAGATCAGCGCGCTGGCCAACGACCTGGCCCTGGCCCTGGCCGCGCCTACCATCCGCATCGAGGCCCCCGTGCCCGGTCGGCCCATCGTCGGCATTGAAGTCCCCAACACTAAGTCGCACCTCGTCTCGCTGCGCGGCGTGATCGAGTCGGAGTCCTTCGCCGACATGTCCGGCGAGAGTCGACTGGGCCTTGCCCTGGGCCAGGACGTGTCGGGCCAGCCCATCGCCGTCGATCTGACCAAGATGCCCCACCTGCTCATTGCGGGTGCGACCGGCTCAGGCAAATCCGTATGCATCAACGCCGTCATCGCCAGCCTGCTGCTGACCCACACCCCCCAATCGCTACGTTTCCTCATGGTCGACCCCAAGCGTGTCGAGCTGATTCAATACAACGGTATCCCCCACCTGCTGACCGACGTCGTCGTTGAGATGGAGCAGGTCGTCGGCGTGCTGCAACTGGCCCTGCGCGAGATGGACCGCCGCTATCGACTGTTCGCCAAAGCGGGCGCGCGCAACATCGAGTCCTACAATACCATCGCCGAGGGCAAGGGCGAGACGCGCCTGCCCTATATGGTCATCATCGTCGATGAGCTGGCTGACCTGATGATGGTCGCTGCCGAAGAAGTCGAGCGCAACGTGGTGCGTCTGGCCCAGATGGCGCGCGCCACCGGCATCCACCTCATCCTGGCGACGCAGCGGCCGTCGGTGGACGTGGTCACGGGCCTCATCAAGGCCAACTTCCCGGCCCGCATCGCCTTCGCCGTGACCAGTCAGATCGACTCGCGCGTCATCCTGGACACGCCCGGCGCGGACAAGCTGCTGGGTCGCGGCGACATGCTGTACATGGCCCCCGACGCCAGCAAGCTCCAGCGCCTGCAAGGCTGCTACGTCTCCGACCGCGAGCTGGACCGCCTGGTGCGCTACTGGAAGGGCATGGGGCCGAAGCTGGGCAACACCCGTTCCGGCCTGCCGACCAGCCTGGCCGACGAGGACCAGGCCGCCCTGCCGGGCGCGAGCGCGTGGCCGCCCGCCGCCGATGGCCCGCCCGCCGCCGCGCGCCCCAC
>CAZJJF010000327.1:1465-4857 GCA_964546245.1 uncultured Anaerolineales bacterium | reverse complement strand
CGTCATACGATGCGGGTATCCTGTACGCGCAGGGGCAACGCGCGCGGCCCCACAACTTCATCTTGCAGCCGCTGCGTGAGTTTCGCCGCCGCTTCATCAGCCTGGGGGGCTACCGCGACGGCCGGCACGGACTGCACATGGCGTCGTTGATGACCTATTACGAATGGGTCAAGTATCGTAAGCTACGCGCCCTTGCCCAACGTAACTCCACGCCGTCCTCGACGTCCTAAGATGAGAGGTCGATGAGACATGCGTGTAGCGGGCGGTTATGTGTGTAAGACCATGCCCTTCGCTCGCTTCCCATTCGCGGCTACCGCCTTATGTCAGACCTGGCCCCGATTAGCTGTGAATGTCCGTTGGATGTTGTTTGAACGGAGGCTCCTTTGAAGCGAGTCGTCCCCCTTGTCCTGGCTGGGCTGGTGCTGGTGATCGCCGGCGTCGTGGCCCTGGGTGGTGGTGGCGCGGCCCAGGCAGTCGGCCCCACCGTTCCGCCGGCTACGCCGTGGCCGACCTGGACGCCCATCCCCACGCCCCCGGCGGCGCCCGTCAAGATCGCTGCCCTGGATGCGCCCCTCGTCGCCACGGGCGACACCAAGACTGGTCAGTTCCCCTTCGAGACGTGCATCGATTCGTGGTGTGAAGAGTACTACAACGATTATTTCCAGGGCGGCCCGGCCGGGCCGATGGTCAACGCCCGCCGTAGCCGCGAGATTGACTATTACTGGGGCCTCGACAACCCCATGAGCAATGTCGACGCCGAAGGTTGGTCGGCGCGCTTTCGTCGCCGTGTGCGCATTACCACGCCAGGTATCTACCGTTTCTACGTCTACCACGACGATGGTGTCAAGGTGTTGGTCAACAACTGGTCGGCTTTCGGTGACAGTCTGTGGGGCGACATCGGCCCTAACGTACCGTCATTCAACTACTTCCGACGGGAGGTGCCGGGGAACCAGGACCTGGACATCGAAATCCAGTTCTTCGACCATATCGGCTCGGCCTACCTCAAGTTCTACTGGGAGCTTGAGCCGTCATGCCAGATTGACCCCCAGAGCCCAGATTGCCAGCGCTTCCCCAACTATTACGCTGGCTGGCGAGGCGAGTATTACAACTCTCCCAACTATGCGCGCATCTGGCCGCCCAGGGTGGACCCCGTCTGGCCGGATACGGTGAGCAATAATCTGGTGGTGGTGCGCGATGACCGACCTAGCGGCCCCGACTTCCCGGGCGAGGTCGGCGAAGGCTTATACTACGACTGGGGGGTAGGCTCGCCGGCCGGCGGCATCAATAGCGACTATTTCTCGGCACGCTGGACGCGGAGTGTCCAGTTCTCTGGCGGCTACTACCGCTTCTACCTGCGTACCGATGACGGCGCACGCCTGATTATCGACGGCGTTACCTACATTGATAGGTGGCGACCCGAAGGTTCGCCGCAGGCCGCGACAACGTTTACGAGTGACATTTACCTCTCGCCGGGCAATCACACCATCCAGGTCGAGTATCAGGAACTGGTGGGCAGCGCAACGCTTCGACTGTGGTGGGACCTCCGATGATGCGCTATTCTCCCCGCCTTGCCACTCTCGCCCTGCCCGCGTTGCTGGCCGGGCTGGCGCTTAGCGTCCTGGCCTGGCAGCTGAGCGGCGCGCCCTCCGCCCGTGACGCGGCCGCGGCCGTCGCCACCACCCCGGCTATCACCGCATCGCCGAGTCTGACCGCCACGCCGACAGTGATTCGCCTGGTCGCAGACCGAACGCCAGTTCCCGCCGCGCCTCAGGCGGTGGATGCCCCGGCCGTGGTATGTGGCGAGATGGGCGCGACCTGCCTGTACCTGCCGCTCGTCCAACGCCAGCCGCCGGGCGCGCCGGCAACGCCTATCCTGGTCGCCTATCAACCGACGGCCGGTACGGTCAACCTGGTGTGGGGCTCGGCGGGGGCCGTTGGCTATCGCCTCTATCGGGGCAGCGGCACGGCAACCATCAACGGCCAGCCAACGCTGGTCAATCCTGGCCTGATCTACGCGGGGACGGCTACCCAGGCGACTGAGACGCTCCCCGCCGGCGATTACTACTACCAGCTGCAGGCATCGAACGCGCAAGGGGCGACGGTCAGCGCCATCGTCAAGGTGACAGTCGAGGCTAGCGGCGTCAACAGTAGCTACCCGCTGCTGTGGGCGCAGGTGAATGTCAACATCGCTACCAGCAAACAGAGTTGGGACGTGATGGCCAAGATTGGCAACGACCCGGTGAACCTGACGCCTGGCTCGGACGCCGACGAGATCGACGCAGCGTGGTCGAAGGACCAGCAGTATGTGGCCTACGCCTCTAACAAGGATGGGCACTTCGAGATCTACCGCATGAAGGCCGATGGCAGCGAGAAGACGCGTCTGACGCAGACGGCCACGACCGTCAACAGTGTGCAGCCGACCTGGTCGCCCGACGGCCAGCAGATCGCCTTCACCTCCGACGCTGGAACCTTCAATACCCTCGACATCTACGTGATCGATGCTTTTCCCAGCGCCGCGCCGGTGGCCGTGACCGATGATATTCGGCTGACGTGGCCGAACCCACCGCCCACAGTGGCCCCGACGCCGACCCAACCGACGCCCACGCCCTCGCCGACCTCGACGCCGGCGGCGTCGCCCACGCCGACCGTCGGTCCGACCGTCTCGGTCATCGACAACTATTTGCGCCAGACCACGAGCCGCCTGCCCAGCTGGTCGCCCGATGGCGGCTATATCACCTTCGTCAGTAACCGGGCCGGTCATGATGAGATCTACATCATGCGGGCTGACGGCCGCAACCAGGAGCGGCTGACTTACTCGACTGGCGAGAACAGCGCGCCGCGCTGGTCGCCCGACGGCCAACGCATCGCCTTCATGTCCAGCCGTGACGGAAATTGGGAGGTCTATACCATCCGCGCCGATGGGCTGGCGGAGACTCGCATGACGACCAACCCTGCTGCGGACTCGCAACCCAGTTGGGCTTCCAGTAGCGAGGCGCTCGTTTTCATCACGACGCGCAACGGGCGCAACGATTTCTACGCGCTTGCCATTGATGGGTCGTTGATCCAGCCACTGCTCATCGATAGCAAGGAGCACATGGGACCATCCTGGTCGCCGTAGGGGGTAACGGCGTAGGAGCGCGCATCGCGACAGGGCGGCGGCTGGCATGAAAAACGGGCGAGGGGTGAAGATTACACTTCACCCCTCGCCGCTCGATTCGTCTCGATAATGGCTAGACAATTAGCACGTGAACGGCTTCGGCTTCCCAACCATGACCCAGAATCTCGAACTCGACGGCCTGGCCTTCGCTCAGGCTGCGCACGCTGCCTTCTAGCGCCGAGCGCCGCACGTGATACTCGCGCCCGTCGTCATCGTCGATGATGCTCCCCTCGCC